>JAQWCT010000178.1 GCA_028705785.1 Sulfurospirillaceae bacterium
CTCAGACTGGAGAATCCTAGGGTTCTTTCCCATGACCTCAGAAGCTTCATATCCTGTAATTTCTGTAAATTTTGGATTGACATATTCGATACATGCTTCCAAATTGGTAATAACAACAGATGTAGGACTTTGTTCAATAGCTGTATATAGTTTTTGTAGTGTGGCCTCTGTCTGTTTTCGTTCGCTGATATCAGAATGTGTTCCAATCATACGAGATGGTTTATGTTCTGCATCATAGTTGACAACCATGCCTCGACTCAAAATCCATTTGTAATTTCCATCTTTGCATCTGAGACGAAATTCCGCGGCATAAGTAGGTATCTCACAATTAATACAAGCCTGTATCGCTGTATCAACGGCCTGTGCATCTTCTGGATGGATACGATTTTGCCACTCTTGGTGTGTAGATAAAATATCAGATTCCTCGTACCCTAACATTTCTTTCCATCGTTTTGAGTATATAGATTGGTTTGTTTTAAGATCCCAGTCCCAAACCCCATCGCCTGAGCCTTCAATGGCAAATTTCCATCGAAATTCACTTTCAGCCAGTCTTTGAGTTTGTTTCCTCGCAATGCGCTTAGCATGATTTTTTGTATTGAGGATTGAAAATAGCAGACTTATACAAAGCATGACAAGAATGACGCCAACAATAAGGAAAACCCAAAATTCTGTGTAGCTAATGCTTAAATTCGTATTCACGGAAGGCTCTTTATTTCTTTAAGACTTTTAATAAAATCTTAAATTATTTATTTAACTTCACTAATACTAATTAAAGGAAACTTATAAAGTGTTGAAATGAGCTTTATCGGATGGACGAAAGTTACTTATCTTCTTCCATCAGATTTGCAGTGAGAATATCTAAGGGGAAACCTCTTTCTCTAAGCTGTTGGATAAGCATATTTTGTCGCTCTTTGGGCAGTTGTTGCCCCAATTTTAGTTTCATCGAATGCCAAGTGGGTGTGAGTTTGAAAACGGCTGTTTTTTCTAGCATTTTGGTATAAATGGGGTTATTGGCAGTGATGGTTTCATACTTTTTTTCAGGTTGGAGCTTTTCCATGAGCGCATTGAGTGCAAGTGCTTTTTCATCTGCATTTTTGATTTCTTTGACATTGCCACCTAGGCTGACACTGGCAAAAAATTGTGTTGCAGGACAGGCTGAAGTTGTTCCACTAAAGTGTGAAGGAATGAAAGCGTAACTTTTGACAACATTGAAAGAAGCCTTGGGATTTTGCGCAAGAATCTCTATTTTTTTGCCCTCTATTGCACCATGAAACACGATACCCTCTTCCCACCAAGCGAAATTCAAAGGTACACCATATGGGGTACCTTTGTTATCAACGAGCGAGAGAGTGCCGTATTCGCAGGCTTGAAGTAAAGTTATCATATCGTTTTGATTGTCTATTGCAAATTCTTTTCGTCGCATAGGTGAAATAGTTTGTACAGGCATTGGCAGAAGAATTGTTTCATCAATAATAAACTCTTCATCGTCTTTTTTGATGGTTTTGAGTTTGCCTGTATTGATTTGCTTGATGACATTAAAAGCACTGAGTTTATGTTTAGTTGCATAGCGTTGAATGCTAATGAGTTGTTCTTCTTGATACATGGAATACCTTTACATGTAGAGATTAAATGGTTTACAAAAAGGGCATTTTACACAGAAATGCCCTTACATGTAAAGACTTATTCAACGATTCCTTTTTCGTACCATTTACGAAGCCAACTATCCATTGGGTACATAAATTTATAAATAGCAGGTACAACAAGCAAAGTTAAAACGGTAGAGCTTAAAAGTCCACCAATAATGGCAAGCGCCATAGGTGCATTAGATTCGTGCCCTGCTCCACTTCCAAAGGCTAGTGGTAACATCGCCCCTATCATCGCAAAGGTGGTCATAAGAATTGGGCGGAGGCGTTTTTCACCCGCTTCTAAAAGTGCCTCATCAATCTCTTTACCTTCTTTAATCGCACGATTAGCAAAGTCAACTACCAAAATAGCATTTTTCCCCACCATTCCTAACAATAAGATGATACCTATCATAACAAAAAGGCTAAAAGTATAGCCACTAAGATACAAGGCAACCATAATACCTGTTAAGGAAAGTGGCATAGAAATCATGATGATAAAGGGTTGAATCAGTGACTCATATAAAGCTGCTAAAATCAAGTAAATCAAAATAACGGCTAAAATGACGGCTGCACCAAAGGCTTTCCCTGTGTCACTCATATTTTCAATATCACCCGTAAAACGGTAGTGATATCCTTCTGGCAAAATCTCTTTGAGTTTATCTTCAACAAGAACGACAACTTTATCGAGTGAGATGCCTGCGGTATTGGCAGTCACTAAGATTTTTCGTTCACGATCAAAACGGTTAATGGAAGCAGTTCCCAAAGCGTCTTCAAACGCGATTAAGCCCTCAAGTGCCACAAAATTACCACTAGCATTTCTGACTTGGAGTTTTTTCATATCTTCAAGCGACATTCTAAAATCATCTCTGAACCGAATGGTGATATCAAACTGTTTGCCATTATCTTCGTAGTAAGAGATGGCACTATCGCTTGAGTAGGCAGAGCCTAAAACAGCAGCGATTTCTTTGACGCTTACCCCTACTCTTTGAGCATTTTCCCTAAGTATAGTTATTTTCATTTCGGGTTTGCCACTCTCATAGTCTCTATCCACATCCACAATACCCTGCGTTGTTTTTAAAAATTCCATCAGTTTAGCAGAAGTCTCATCTAGGATTTCAAATTTATCGCCAGTAAGAACGATTTGAAGGGGTGCTGTAGTGCCACCTGTGTTAAAATCATCTACTTTTTCGACCGCAATGACCAATCCCTCAATAGCTTTCATCTTTTCACGGTATTGTTCAATGATGATTAGTTGGGAAATGTTGCGCTCTTTAACTGCTTTAAGTTTGACATAAATCCGTGCTTTATGGATACTTTGCGCAGAATCATAACCAATAGAGACGATAGAATACTCAATAGATGGGTCATTTTTAAGCATCTCATCAACAGGAATAACTTTTTGCTTCATCGTTTCAAGGTTAATTCCAACAGGCGCTTTAATGGTGACTTGAAACTCGCTATTGTCTTGCATTGGCATAAAATCCATACCTACTTTAAGCATCATAGACGCAACTAAAAGCCCAAATGTTGCAAGAATAGTCATGGTTTTAAAACGAATCAGCGGTTTTAAAAGTGCAACATACGCTTTATCGACAGCTTTTAAGATAGGCTCTGTCGCATAGTAAAATTTACTCTCCTTAGCATTTAAAAGTCTTGCTCCAATGGAGGGAACAAACATAACAGCTACAAGGTAAGAGATAACAATACCCGAAGCCACTGTCATCGCAAAAGAGTTAAAGAACATACCCACGATTCCATCCATAAAGGCAACAGGGATAAAAACAGCTAAAAGAACCGATGAAATAGCAAGAATGGAAAATGCCACCTCTTTGATACCCTCAAACGAGGCTTCAAAAGGTTCTTTACCCTCTTCCATCTTTTTCATGATATTTTCAATCACAACAATCGCATCATCGATAAAAATACCAATGGCAAGGGTAAGACCTATGAGTGTAAGGCGGTTAAGGTCGTATCCTAACGCGTTCATAATGGCAAAAGTACCAATGACTGAAGTAGGAATTGCCAGCGCTGAGACAATCGTTGCTGTAAAGTTACGCAAAAAGGCAAAAACGATGATAATCGATAAAATAGCACCAAAAATAAGGTCAAAGCGAACATTATCAATGTTGACCATGATTTTTTCAGACTGATCTTGCAAGATTTTAATTTCGTTATTTTTTCCTGCAAGAAGTTGCATATCAGGCATGATTTTTTTAACACCCTTGATAATCTCAAGAACATTTTCACCTGCAATCTTTTTGACTTCGAGTGTCACGCCTCTTTGACCGTTGTATGATGAAAAACTTTTCGCATCGCTAAGTCCATCGACAATCGTTGCTACATCTTTAAGGCGCACACCTGGCTTAATGAGAAGCTCTTCAATCTCTTGAATATTTTCAGCGTCACCCTCAGCTTTGATGATGATTTCTTGGTTCTGGTTAATCATCTTTCCAGCACCTTGTTTAACATTTTGTTTAGCGATAATACCGCTAAGGTCTGATGCGCTCAGGTTGTATTTGTTTAACAAAAAGGGGTCGAGGAAGATACGAATTTCACGCTCTTGAAAACCAATAATATTGACTTCTCCCACACCTTTGACGCGTTGGAGTTTTGGCTTTAATTTTTCATCAGCAAGTCGCATCAAAGCAGTGTCATTTTTACCATCACTTGCTATAAAAAGGTTGATAACACCACCCGAGGCACCTAGTTTTTTAACCACAGGTTTTTCAACTTCTATAGGAAGGTTCAAAGCACCTATTTTATCGCGTACATCGTTGGTAGCAATATCAATATTTTTGGTAAGTTTAAACTGAATAACAACAGAACTTAAACCTTCATAGCTAGTAGAGACTAACTTATCAATTCCATCTACGCCAGAGACTGCTTCTTCGATTTTGTCGGTGACTTTGGTTTCCACAGTAGAGGGATCAGCCCCATTATAAACGGTTTGAACCGTAACGATAGGAAAGTCAACATTGGGAAAAAGATTGATTGGCATGGTGTTGTAGGACATCAAACCAAAGACGATAAAGGTTAAAACGCCCATTAAAGTCGTAATGGGACGGTTGATCGCTAATTTATACATTGTTTATTCCACACTGATTGTGCCGTTGCCAAACAGACCTGGCATCAGATCGACCGCTTTGACTTCGGCTTGCATTTCACGGGTGCTGGCTAATATGGTTGGATACAGTTTGCTAATGACACCTTCGTACTTTTTATCGCTACCATCGACTTTATAGGTGAATTTTTGCCCTACTTTGATTTTTGTCCAGTATTTTTCATCAAACTTAAGTACTAACTTAACATCATGTGTTGTTGCTACTGTTAAGAGTTTAGTTTGAGAGCCTAAAACGATGTTGCCAAGTTCCGTATTTTTTTGAGTCACCACCAAATCATAAGGTGCTCTTAGCTCTGTTTTTTTGAAAATAAGTTCTTTATTATGGGCATTGAGGAGGTTGATATCTCGATCATAAGTGTAATTTTCCATCTTCTCTTTGTCGATGACATCCGCTATTTTGGCGTATCGTTCGTATGTTTTGAGTGAATGTTCTGCATTTTTTCTGGCAATTTCAAATTCATTTTTTTCCTGAGAATTGTTTAAAGATAGGAGCAAATCACCTTTTTTGACTTTACTTCCAACCTCTACATGTAAGGCTCCTACAACACCAGAAATGGAGAGTCCTAGTTCTGAGCTTTTTTCACTCACTACATCAAAAGTGGCGTAAACTTCTCCTGCTATGAGGGCTTGAAACATGAGTAAGGTGGCGATGAAAACTTTTTTCATTGAATTGATCCTTTGATTTCTTTTCCCATTTCATAGAGTAAAATGGCTTTTTGGTATTCCACTTCATTCAAAGCCGTTTGGAGGCTTGAGCG
>JAQWCT010000179.1 GCA_028705785.1 Sulfurospirillaceae bacterium
CCTCAGAAATATTGCACTCACAGCGCCTTATTTTCATGATGCCAGTGCATCAACGCTTAAAGAAGCCATCACCGTTATGTCTCATCATAACTTAGGCATTACGATTTCTACTGACGAAGTTGATCGTATCGTGGCCTTTTTACATACCCTCACAGGCGAATTACCTTTAAGTGCTATCACCCCATGAAACTTTCTCTTAAAATCATTGTTGCATTGATCGCAGGGTTCATTGCGATGCTCGCATTGGTGTATTTTGAGTTTTTTTCTGAAAGTTATTTTTCAAAGCGCCAACATATTAGTGAGCAGATTAACGCTATAGAAATAGCTGAAAAAGCATTGGATTATCAAGTATTAAGCAGTGGATTTTTTCTTTTTCTCAATCAAGATGACATTATCGTCAAGATAGATGCCGTAGAACAAGCTATAGACACTCTACAGAATAATAAACATTTTATATATGAACATGCAAAAATATTGCCTATATTAAGCACTTATCGTAGAGCATTTGAAAAGAAGACAGCGGCTATTTATGATTTTCAAACAGCCAACTCGGCTATAAAAAATGCAACGATGGCATTGATAGCGCTTAAAAAAGAAGCCATACTTATTTTTGATACTTCCAAGACTGTGGAGAGGCTCTTTCTCGAGTCATTTACCGTGATGGCATCTTCTGTTTTATTGGCAAAAAATTCACTTGATGCAGATATGATTGGGTATCTTGAACAAGGTATTAAAACGCTTTTGCATCATCATTTTACGGATGTTACAAAGGAGAAGATTAATCTCTCTTTAATTGCCAACTTAACGGTCTTTAAAGATTTTTTCCCGCAGTACAAAGAATCCGTTGAACAACTTGACAATGCTCCGACCAAAGAAGCAATTGCTTTACTGCGAGAGAGTTTTTTAAAGGATGATTTAACTGAACTCAATTTTGTCAAGTATTTTTCCTATTTTCTCATTGTCTTATATATTTCCAGTTTGGGGCTTATTATCTATTTTCTTATCCGTAGTGAAAAAGAGGTAAGGACAGATAAATTAAGTGGATTGGGAAATCGTAAAGCTTATGAAGCAAGGATTCGTATGGCGATTCCCTCAGCTCTTTTTTTGGTAGATATCAATAAATTTAAAAATTATAACGATTTTTATGGCATTACCTCAGGTGACAAAATTCTTAAAATGGCAGCACACCAACTTAAACAATTGTGTCAATCATGGGATAATGCGCTGCTTTATCGCCTGGGGGGTAATGAATTTGGGATTGTTATTGAACATAAAAAAGGAATCGATTTCGAAGCCATTGGCTTGAATCTCCTTAAGGCATTTCATGATAAGCCAATAGTTATTAATGGTATTGAGACTTCACTTTCTATTACCGTAGCAGTTTCTACCTCTGTACCACTTCTTGAGACAGCAGATATTGCTTTGAAATCAATCAAAAAAGATAGAGTGAAAGATTTTGTTATGTATCATGAGGGGTTAAATCTCTTTCAAGTGATTCAAGACAATATCACAAAGACACATGAATTGCACTATGCCTTTAAAAATGATAGGCTTATTCCCCATTTTCAACCTATCGTTTCGCTCATCAGTGGCGAGATTGAAAAATATGAAGCACTAGCGCGCCTTGTGATGCAAGATGGTGAGATAAGGTCCATTGTTGACTATCTTGGCGTGGTAAAAGAGTCCAAATACTATCCAACATTAACACGGATGATGGTGCAAAAAAGTTTTGAGGCGATGAAGGATTTGCCGCACAAATTTTCGATTAATCTTTCAAGTGATGACATCACAGACTATGAAACCGTTGCCATGATAGAGACTATCCTAGCGCATAATCCCCAAATTGCACAACGCGTTATCTTTGAAATATTAGAGAGTGAAGCGATGAATGACTATCAAAAAGTGGTAGATTTTATTCAAATGGTGAAAGGATACGGATGTCAAATTGCCATTGATGATTTTGGAAGTGGATATTCAAATTTTCTTCATATCTTGAGTCTTGATATTGATATTATCAAAATAGATGGAAGCCTTATTCGCCATCTTGATACGAGTTTACATGCTGTTTTAATTGTTGAAACCATCGTGGGTTTTGCCAAAAAAGCGGGTAAAAAAATCGTTGCAGAATTTGTTTATAATGAAGCCATTCATGATATCGTTAAAGAACTAGGGATTGAATGTGCACAAGGATATTATACGGGTAAACCAGAAGCTTTATCGTAGTAAGATGGGTATAAACATTCTATCTTTTTCATAGGGTTTCATTCTCTCTTCATATGCCCTGATGACACTGACCATGTCACTGGCAAATTGGTTATCTAAAAGATAGTCTTTTTCGTTTACATGTAAGCTTCTCATCCCTTTTTCGTGTGCTCCAAACATCAGGGCATCTTTGATATTTTCAGCTTGGTCATGGGTGAGTCTACGAAGGTCATGTCCTAAACCTGTAATCCACAAGTCCATAAATTCCACGCGAAATGGAAGTGTTTTTGCCCATACCTCTTCCATCATTTTGCCATCTTTAAGATAAAAGTGGTAAAAAACAATGCGGTCATTTTGCGTGTCATAAACACTTAAATGTTGATTTTCAATCATTATTTGAGGTTGAATCAAGCTAAGATTTGCCTCCTGAGCACAGCCACTCAAAAAAAATAGTGCTATCAAAATGAAAGCAAAGTTAGAAAATTTTGATTTCATTTTTTCCCTCTTTTTTAACTTCATACATAGCAGCATCTGCATTTTTTAAAATGTCATCGACTGTTTCGTCATCATTGATAAAAAGTGTTCCACCGATACTTGCAGTACAGATGTACTCTAGGTTTGGTAGTTGGTACGGTAAAGCAATAGCGTGGAGAAGTTTTTTGGCAATTTTATATAATTCTTCTTTGGCATTGATTTCATCTTTACCCAATTTTGTTAGAAGTATAATAAACTCATCTCCCCCAAAACGAGATACGGTATCACAGGTACGAAGTTGTCCTTGTAATCTAAGTGCTACTTCTTGTAGGAGTTTATCTCCCATATAGTGACCATGTGTGTCATTAAGTCTCTTGAACTTATCCAAATCAATAAAGAGAAGACCACCAAAGTCAAGGTTTCTACTGCTCTCTTTGATAGAAAGGGAAAGTCTATTGAGTAGGAGTTTTCTATTTGGGAGGTCAGTAAGGGCATCGTAATAAGCAAGGTGTTCTATCCTCTCTTGATTCTTTTTTTCTTGTGTGATATCTCTAAAAATTGTTACAGAACCGATGCTTTTATCATTTTGTATAAAGGAGTTTGCATTGACGAGGACAGTAATTTTATCGCCATTTTTCTTTCTAAAAATTTCTTCACCAACATAAGCCTTTTGAGATTTTATGGATGAGAGTATGTGACAATGTTCTTGGTCATAGGAAGTGTCGTGTACATGGATAAGTTCATGTGAATTTTTCCCCTCAACTTCCCCCACTTCATACCCCAATATTTTACAAGCGGCAAGGTTCATAAACCGTATCTTTCCATCTGTATTGAGAAGTAAGATTCCATTAACTGTTGTTCGTACGATGGTTTCAAATTGTATTTTTTCCAAGAGAATCTTTTTATTTTGTTTGAGATAAAGATAGATACCAAAGCTAAATAAAAAGATAATGAGACATCCCATAAAATTAGTTATAAGGTATTTTTTTTCTAAAGATACCAGTTCCTCCATATCTCCATAAGTAACAGCGTAAGCCGCCAAAGCATTTGAAGTATCGTAAATAGCGTGAAAATTAGCGATATAACCCTCATTCCCATCCACGATAGGGGTAGAAAAGTTTTTACCACTTAGGAGAAGTTTTTCTATGTCATATTTTTGTTTGATAAGTGTATTGATCGTATCAACCATAGGTGATTTGATAGATTTTTCGCTAATGCTAGATATCTTTTGATTTTCAATTACAAATTCATCAGAAAACGATGAAGGCATAAAATACTCTTTATGACTATCAAATACTAAGTTAGTAGTAATACTTTTTTTCATAAGGAAAATATGATTTTTACAAGTTAAAAGCTTGGAGAGTTCAAGTTCAATACTTTCGTAAGGTAAAGAAATCTCAACACTACCTAAATGTTCTCCCTTGTCAATGATAGGGAAAACATAGCGAAATCCAGGATAAATCCTTCCTCCTTCAAAACCAGAGATAAAGACTTTATCGATATTAGCTATTTTAATGGAAGGACGAATATCAAAAAGTGGGTCACCATTTTCGGAGGGTTTATGAAATCGTAAAAAACTCTCTCCTTTTGGGGTATGGAAGTGAAGTTGCCTAACCCCTAAATTTTTGAGGTCATTGTTATAAATAGGGTATAAAAGTCTGTACAATGAGCCACGAAGAATGGCTTTCTCTTCTATATTTGCCTCTTTGGCTTTATGTAAAATATTTAAAACACCTTGGTTTAAAATAATGTATTTAAAGTAGCTTTCGATAGAAACTTTGTACATGTGAGTAACGGTTTTATACGAGGTTTCCAAAATTTGGTTTTGCCGTTCCAGTAAGGCATCTCTCTCTTCTAACATATGAGTTTTCGTATATCCAAAAAATGCTAGGCAAGAAAGAAGTGCAAAAAGGATAATGGCTAAAATATGTCGCATTAGAAATTTCCTTTTTGTGGGATATTATATTGAAGCTCATCGATTTTTAAAGCGTTAAAATCTTCTATAGTAGTTTCACCAAATCCGTAAGAGATATTTGTACCCCATGTTTTGTAGACTTCTCTAGGTATTTCGAGAAGTATTTTTTTAATATTAGCTATCTTTTCTTTACTAAGGGTATTGGCATTGGCAACAAGTGTAAAACTTGGAAGCATTTGTGAAGTGTGGAGTATTTTAAGCCCTAAAGATTGGTATTCTTTGGCGATACTTTCTTTCATTCCTCCTATTTCAAACTCTCCTCTGATGATGGAAAGAGCAACTTCATCATGATTTCCAAGGTAGTTAAATTTCATCTCTTCAATATCTTTATTGGCATATGTTTTAAGTAAAATTTTTGTTTGCATATACCCACAGGTGGAAAGCGGTTGCGTAAGGGCAACTTTGATGCTGTCATTGTTTTGAAAGTTAATTTTATCTTTGGCAAATTGAACCAAAACACATCGGTATCCACTTTTACCATTAGGCTCATTAAACACCAATAATGGAACGGCAGAAGAACAACTTTGTCGGAGTGTTGCTAAGGGGAGAGGTCCAAAATAGGCTAAATCAATCTTGTTTTCTTGAAATGAGGTGATCATATCATCATATTTTTTTTCATAATGAAAATCGATTTTTTCTCCTAATTTTTCCTCAAGGTAATTAATCATAGGACTGAATTCTTCAAATATTTTTTGTGTATCATTTAAAGGCGAGGGCGCAAAAGTAAGAGGACGAGCTTCTACATGTAAGCTCAATAAAATAGTAAGAAATAAAGTTATTAGCAACTGCATCTGATTCTCA
>JAQWCT010000010.1 GCA_028705785.1 Sulfurospirillaceae bacterium
ATTTTTCAGCTAAAAGCGCACTGTAAAGTCCCACTCTTTTAGTGTGTTTAGAGGTTTCTTGGTCTTTAAATTCTGCGGCGGAGGAGGGTTTGTTGATAATTTTAGTTTGGGTGTCTTTGATTTTGTCATATAAAATCGCATTTTCAATAGCAGAAGCGGCATAGTTTGAAATCAGTAAAAGCATTTCAGCATCGATATTGGTAAACACAGATGTTTTTTTATTGAGGGCTTGAAAGACACCAATCGTATTGTCTTGATTGTCTAAAAGAGGTACTGCGAGAATACTTTTCGTAAGGTAACCTGTTGCTTTATCCACCTCAGGGTTAAATCTATAGTCATTATAAGCATCAACAACGATTTGTGTATCTTTTGAAAGTGCAGCATATCCTGCAACCCCTCTATGAGCACTAATACGAATTTGGTCTGTATCTTGAGCCACTTTTGACCAAAGTTCATCGCTGCTTTTATCATAAACAAAGATAGAACAACGATCTGCTCCCAAAATATCCCTTGCAAAAGTTGCCATAGTCGTAAGAACACTATTGAGGGTTTTAGTCCTATTAATAACTTTTCCAAACTCTAATAAAATTTTCAATTGACTTTCTGCAGAATTCATAGTGACTCTTTTTTGTAGATGTAACAAAATTATAACTAGTGTAAACTTAAGCCATATCTATTTCTATCATTTTACCATTGAGAATCTGTGCAAACTCCTCACCAAAATCAAAACATTTTTTCAATTCGTCTTTGGAGGGAATCAATTTTATCTTTAAAGGCTCAAGTGGGGGAACTCGAAGCTTGAGCGATTTGAGTCGTATGATGATGTTATCAACTGCTTCGCCACTCCATCCGTACGAGCCAAATGCACCTGCTACTTTTCCTGCTTTTTCTAAAAACATCAAGCATGAGAGTAAATCCCACACAGGCTTAGGCGCATCAGCATTGATGGTGGGTGTACCTATCAAAAATCCATCACTCTCTTCTAAAATCTTTATCATATTTGGCTCTTCAATGGAAGAGAGGTCGTACATATTGGTGATGACACCCTCTACGCTTTCGCTTCCCTCCATGATACTTTGTGCCATTTCTTGCGTGTTTTTATAACTGGTAAGGTAAAAAATAGAGAGAATTTTTTGTTCACTGGGCTTTTGTTTATGACTCCATTGTGTGTATAATTCTATGTATTGGTGAGGATTGTCCCTTAGAATAGGACCATGAAGTGGAGCGATAAGTTCAATCTCAAATCGTTCATAAAGTTTGAGTGCATTGTTCACATAGCTTTTAAAAGGGCGCATGATGTGTTCATAATAGTACGCAAACGCATAAGAAAAATCACCCACCTTATCGTTGAAAAGTCGCTTATCGTAATAATGTGAGCCAAAGACATCACCACTAAAAAGCAGTTTATCTTCATGCACATAGCTACTCATAGTTTCTGGCCAGTGAAGATAAGGAGTCGTCAAAAATGAGATGGTTTTATCACCAAGTTTAAGTTGCTTATTTGTCCAAATGGTTTCAAATGCTATCTCTTCACTACCGATAATGGCCTTAAGCATAGTGGTGGCTTGAGGAGAGATAAGCACTTTGGCATTGGGTGCTTTTTTGATAAGTTGTGGTAATGCACCTGAGTGGTCAGGTTCAATATGGTGGATAATGACATAGGCTATCTCTTCATACGAACAAAGTGCTTCTACATGTAAAAAAAATTCTGCTTGGAACTCTTTTTTGACGGTATCAACGATGATGACACCATCACTTGTTTTGATAAGATAAGCGTTATAAGTCGAACCATTTGCCGTACGCATGACAATATCAAATGTTCTAATATCAGGGTCACTGACCCCTATATAAAAGATGTCCTTAGCTATCTCAATGGGCTGAGTTTGCACTCAAAAGCCTTTGCATCCATAGGGGTGGATTGGTGTTTTTAAGTTTGAGTAGGTTTAAAAGTGCTTCTTCGATGGTATCATTTTCGTTATTAGCTTTGATAACAAATATACCTGCACTTTTCACAAGGGTAGAAGCGTTAGGTCCAATTTGAGAAACACACAGTATCCTCGCTTCTTCGATACAGCTTATTTTATAGGCAAGTTTTTCACCTTCTCCTTGAAGCTCTTGTGTGGAGTCGATGGCTTTAACAAAGACAAAAGAGTCTTCTAAAAGGGTGTACATGTAAAAGCATTTGCACCATCCAAAATGGTCGTTGATGTGGATACCGTTCGTCGATGCAAATGCGACTAACATCATTTATCCAGCGACTGCAACATGCGCTTGTCTATCACTAAGTGCGATAGCTTCACGGTAAGGTTTTGGAGAAACGCTTGGATACATAATACCATTTTTCTTATGCTCTCTAATGTTATATTCACCACTCTCATGACCTTTAACAAAGTAGTCATTAAAGTCTTCTGTATAAGGTAAATCCCAAACGATAGCGCCCTCAGTAGGACAGGCATCAGCACATTTTGGCATCGTAGAGTCTGCACACTCGATACATTTTTCTGGTTTTACATAAGTTATATCACCATTAACAGGAGAATCTCCTGCACTTACTATCGCCGTAGCAGGGCACTCGTCGATGCAACTGTCACAATTGATACACAAATCTGTAATTTTGACTGCCATTTTTTATCCTTTAGGAAAGAGTTTACATGTAAAGTTGCAAAAGCTGTTCCTTTGGGTAGTGGAACGACTATTGCATCTTAATAATTATGATAAATAAAAAACTCATCAAGGATTTGTTAAACGAGAGTGCTTGTTCTCATAACAAGGAAAAAAAGAGTAGCTGTGACAAACCAAAACCAGGAGCAACGAGCGGAGGGTGTGCGTTTGAGGGGGCGCAAATATCACTCTTTCCTTATGCGGACGCGGTACATTTGGTACATGGACCTGACACTTGTTTGGGGGCTTCATGGGAGACACGAGCGACGCTTACAAGCTGGGAAGGTGAAAACAATACGCCATTAGGCTATTGTACCAATGTCACCACCAATGACATTATCTTTGGTGGCGATAAAAAATTGGCTGAGTCGATAGCGTATATCGTTAAACACAAAAACCCTAAAGCCATTTTTGTGTATGAAACCTGTGTGACTGCGATGATAGGGGACAATATTGACTTTACATGTAAAGAAGCCAGTGCGCAGTTTAACATCCCCATCGTTCCTGTTCACGCCCCAGGATTTGTGGGTGGCAAAAACTTAGGTTCACGCCTTGCAGGTGAAGCAGTCCTTGATGCTTTAGTGGGTACAAAAGAGCCAAAAGAGATTCATCCCTATGGCATCAATCTTATTGGCGATTATAATGTCACAGGCGATATGTGGCAATATGTTCCTATCCTTGAACGCATTGGTATTAAAGTTGTGGCTACTCTCTCTGGAGATGGCAGAATCGAAGATATCTGCCAAGCACATAGGGCAAAACTCAATGTTATCGTCTGTGCCAAATCCCTCATCACGCTGTGTCGAAAAATGCAAGAACGCTATAGCATCCCTTATGTCAGCGTTTCATTTTACGGCAAGCGTGACACTTCCAATGCCATTCGTTCCATCGTCAATGCCTTTGGCGATGAAGCGATGAGTGAGCGAGCTGAGAAGATTATCATTGAAGAAGAAGCTAAACTCGAAGCGAGATTGCTTCCGTATCGTGAAATTTTAAAAGATAAAAAAGCCATTTTAAATACAGGTGGCAACAAGTCATGGTCGATAGCCTCAGCACTGCAAGATATCGGCATCGAAGTAGTGGCAACTTCGATTCGTAAAGCCACCGAAGAAGATATCGCCATAGCCAAAACTTATGTGCCTATCTTGATGAAAGTCCCTGCTAATGAACAAGCCAAACTCATCGATGAACACAACATCGATATCTTACTTGCAGGGGGGCGAAGTCTATATACTGCGTTGAAAAAGAAGGTGGCATTTGTCGATGTCAATCAAGAAAAAAAGGTAAGTTATGGCGCATACGGTGGCTTAGAAAATCTTGCCATTGATGTGTGTGCCGCGTTACAAAACCCTGTATTTAAACTCGCTGGAAAGGCCGCACCATGGGAAAATTAAAAGAGATAAAACCTTTACATGTAAACCCTTTGAAACTCTCCCAACCCATGGGTGCGACATTGGCGTTTTTGGGGATTAAAAACTGTATGCCTTTGATGCACGGAGCACAAGGATGTGCATCGTTTACAAAGGTGCTTTTTACCAGACACTTTAACGACCCCATCGCCATTCAAACCACCGCAGTTAATGACATCACTGCTGTTATTGATGGTGGCGAATATTCTATCTCTGAAGCAATTACAAATATTACCAAAAAAGTAACGCCTGATTTGGTGGGGCTTTTTACGACTGGGCTTACAGAAACTAAGGGCGATGACATCAAGGGAGCGAGTTTACTGTTAAAAGATAAACAAGCCATTGTTTGGGCACATACGCCTGATTTTGAAGGTGGTTTGGAGAGCGGTTGGTCTTTGAGTGTGCAAAGTGTCATCAGCCAACTCATCGAGCCAAGTACCAAGCTAAACAAAGACAAAGTCCTCCTTATCCCCAATGTCAATCTAAGCGCCATCGAAGTCGAGAAAATCAAAGAAACCTTAGAACTTTTTGACTTTGAAGTCTACGCTTTACCAGATTTGAGTGATTCACTCGATGGGCATTTGGGCATCAAACAAGGCGCACTCAGTAGCGGAGGCATCAGCGTAGAGGCGATAAAAAAACTAGGCGACACAGGGCTTGTCATCACCGTTGGACGCTCCGTAAAAAAGTGTGGAGAGCTTTTTAAAGAAAAACATACACAAAGTACACATCTGCATTTTGATAGTCTTGTAGGGCTTCAAGCGTGCGATGATTTTTACGGAAAATTGCTTACATGTAAAGGTCTTAGCAAACCTCACGCTTCAATCCAAAGATGGAGAAAAAGGCTTCAAGACACCCTTTTAGATACACATTTTGCACTGGGAAAAGCCAAAGTCATCATTGCCGACGAACCCGATAATGCATACGCACTCTCTCAAGCCTTAGGCGAAGTGGGAACAAAAGTACATGCTATCATCGCACAACGCAGTGACATCAGTGAAGCCTTTACATGTAAGGTTCAAATCGGGGATTTTGAAGATGTAGAAATACTTTTACCTTCATTTGATGCCATTATCAGCAACTATCATGCTGAGCGCTTAGCCAAGAAATACCATAAAGCCGTACTTTTTAGAGGTTTTCCTAACTATGAACAAGTAGGCATCGGACTTAAAAACAATATTTTATATGAGGGAACTTGCACGCTTTTGTGTGAGTTTGCCAATATGATGGTGCATCATGAGGGTCATTAAATACGCCATTTTATAGTATGATACCGCTATCAAAAAAATGTAAATGACATCATGAGGATAGCGGATGAACCCCATTGAAACGATTTTAAATAAGCAAAAAGTGCTCATTATCGATGGTGCTTTTGGAACAGAGTTGGAACGCAAAGGCTATGACATCAACGACACATTGTGGTCAGCCAAATTTTTGATGGAAAAACCTGAAGCTATCGGCGAAGTGCATAAAGATTATCTTGAGGCTGGTTCGGATTGCGTGACGACGGCAAGTTATCAAGCGAGTTTTGAGGGCTTTATGAAACGAGGGCTCAATGAGCAAGAAGCCAAATCACTCATCCAATCTTCCATTAAAATCGCTCAAAATGTTCGTGATACCTTTTGGGCAGATGAAAAAAACCGCCTCAAACGACAAAAGCCTTTAGTCGCAGCTTCGGTCGGTCCTTATGGTGCTTATCTATCCGATGGTTCTGAATTTAAGGGCAATTATGGGCTTAGCATAGAAGAACTCATTGACTTTCATCGCAAAAGAATGCAAACGCTTATTGAGGCAAAGCCTGATTTGTTAGCATGTGAAACGATTCCTTGTTTGGTTGAGGCTAAAGCGCTGTGTAAACTTTTGGAGGAGTTTCCAGATACTTATGCGTGGATGAGCTTTAGTGCCAAAGATGGCAAACATATCAACAGTGGTGAGAGTGTTAAAGAGTGCGCACAGTTCTTAGAAACACAAAAACAAATCGTAGCCATTGGTATCAACTGCACTGCCCCTCAACACATCGAATCACTCATTGATGAAATCAAAGCAATTTCAAACAAACCCATCATCGTCTATCCTAATGGTGGCTCAACTTACAATGCACTGACCAAAACATGGGATGGTCTTTCAAAAAGCGCAACTTATGGCAAGATGGCACATTCATGGTATGAAAAGGGTGCTCGCATCATCGGAGGATGTTGCCAAACCACTCCCGATGATATAGCTCAGATTGCGAAATGGGTAAGGGGGTAGAGAGATTTCATTGTTCTAGTTACTTATCAATTTTTTATAATACATCTCCCTCAAATTTTTCCTACGGAACATATCTTGCATAGTGATTGAGAAAACTTTATTGTCTGCATTTTGAGCCTTTAACAATATTCTTTCCAATTATTTTTTTAAAATTATTACTAAGCGAGGGTTTTTACCTATGTCAGATATGAGCCACAATACGCGCTATGATGCCTATATTCCTGAAGTTGTTGCCTACCAAAAATCACTTGACCAACTCTCTGAGAGGTGGAATTTACTTTCGCTTTTAGGGCAAATGAGTAATATTGGTATGGATATCTCAGAAACAAGACAAGCTTTTAGTAACCTCTCTGAACAGTTACTACAGAGGCTCTCAGAAGAGACTGTTAAGAAGCTTTCGACAGAACTTGGTGCGAAAGCGCAAGTAGCTATTGATATTTTGATACGAAATTTATTTGAACGCACGGCTGATATCGGATTTTTAGCGATGGACACTATCATCGGTGACTTTGCAAGGATGAATCAGGAGATGCAAAAAGAGTCTCTTTCTTCTTTGCAAATTCGCTTTCAAGAGTATATTGAAAAATATAGCGTATACAGTGATGTTTTACTTTTTGACCTTGATGGTACACTTATCGCTTCAGCCAAGAGTGAAAAATTGGGGCAAAAGATAGAAGAAGCATTGCTTTATGAGGCAATTCATACTTCTGCGGATTATGTAGAAAGTTTTGGTCTGTTTCCATTGATTGGTGATAAAGAAAGTTTACTTTACAGTTATCGTGTATGTGACACAAATGGTACTCCTCTAGCGGTATTGTGCCTTGTATTTAAATTTCAAGATGAAATGCGTGTGATTATTTCGAGTTTGATTGAGGGTGACAAATGGGCAGATATACTTCTCTTAGATAAAGACAATAGCACTATTTTTAGCAGTAACCCTTTTCATTATCCACTCGGGGCTCCTCAAAAAACAGCGATAAAATCTTTCGATATTGTCCCTTTTGCAGGGCAAGAGTATGTGGCTAAGACACAATCTACCAAAGGCTATCAAGGTTTTTTTGGGTTAGGTTGGCAAGGACATGCCCTTATGCCATTATCTTTTGCGTTTGGACAAAAGCAGACATATATCCCTTTTACTGATGAACAAGTTAAAATCATTAAAAATTCTTCGCTTTTTTCGGAAGAGTTTACGAGCATTCCTATTAAAGCGGAAGCCATTCAAAAACGACTGGATATGACTATTTGGAATGGTAATGTACAAATTGCCAATCAAAAAAGTGGTGATAACTCCTTTTCAAAATCCCTTCTTAATGAGATCTCTCGTACAGGTGCCCAAACCAAAAAAACCTTTGAAGAATCCATCGGCAATCTGAATTGGACAGTCGTAGCCTCCTTTATCAATGATGCGGCATTTAATGCCAAACTTGCCATTGACATCATGGATAGAAACCTCTATGAGCGCGCAAATGACTGTAGATGGTGGGCACTGAGTCCTGTGTTTATCAAGGCATTTAGCGCTAAGTACAAGGATTTTACGACCATTCGCAAAGAGTTTGGGCATGAAATCACAGAAGTTCTCAGTGCCATTAATGCACTTTATACGGTCTATAGCAATATCTTCTTATTTGATGCTCAAGGATGTGTAATCGCTGTTAGTCAAGAGAAATATGCACATTTGATTGGAAAGCGCATTGGGGCGCACTATATCGCGCAAACATTAGCGCTTAGAAGTTCGAAAGAGTATGTTGTCAGTCCCTTTGAAAAAACAGAACTTTACGATGGAAAACACACTTACATCTACAGTTCGCCTATTTTTATTTCTGATGTCAAAGAAGCACAAGGAGGCATTGGGATAGTTTTTGATGCCCACAGTCAATTTGAAGCGATGCTTCAAGATGTTGTGGGAACGGATAGCCGCTCTTTTGCCCTTTTTGTTGAGTCAAAAACCAATACCATCATCGCATCAAGCAACCCTTCTATGAGTATTGGAGAACGATGTTCTTTTTGTGATGTGCAAGAGAGCATTGTGTTAATTCAAGAAGACTATTACATCATGGGCAAAGCAAAATCTCATGGATATCGTGAGTATAAATGCAGTGATGGGTACTGTAATGATGTCACAGCCATTGTGTGTATTAAAATAGCGAGTAAAGAAGCCTGTGTGGAGACAAAACACAAAAATGGTAAAAAGCAGTATCTCTATCCGCGCGTTGGTGCATCTGAAAAGACGGTTGAGCTTTCAACTTTTTGGATGAATGGCACTTTGTTTGCCATAGAAAGCCAACAAATCTATGCCGCGCTAGAAGGTCAAGATGTGACGCAAGTCATCGGATGCGATGAGATTTATGTTGGGATGATTACATGGAATAACAAAACGATTCCTGTTGCATCGCTTGCAAAATATTTTCACCATGACATTGCTTATAATAAAGAATTACACCATATCATTGTCGTCAAAGGCAGTGATGATAAACCTTTTGGATTGGTTATCGATATGGTTCAAGATAGTCCCGAAATACCTCTTCGCTGTGTCGATGAAACAAGTCAAGCGATGATGGGGCAACACACGCTGACTAAGGCGATCGTCAAGTCAGATGCTGGTCAAGAAAAAGCCGAAATGCTTTCTATTTTAGATCCCCATAAAATTGAGCAGTATCTCATTCGTGAAAAAGGTGCATTGTAAAAAAGGTGGTGTTATACGCACCACCTTTTGAACTTATTGGAAGTTTTTTGATAGGTGTTGATTAAATCTTGCTTTTTCTTTTTCGATATCCAAATCACCTTTAAAAATATCGTGCACTGAAAATGTTTCTAGCGGTTCTACGCCACAAAATTGAAATGTTTTGTGCGTAGCCACATTAGCTTCATCTAAAGAAAGACCATCAAAAAAGCCATCTTTGTTGCTAAATTCAGAAGTAGGGCAGTTGTAGGTGATGGAGAGCATATATTTTTTCCCTTGCATCAACCCGCCACTACCGTATCGTTTAGAAGCATCACTACGCGTTCGCCCATCGTTTGTGTATGTCACTGTTCCTACACCTGTTGAAAAAATCTCATCAATATATTTTTTAGAAATCCAAGGAACACCCATCCAGTAGGTTGGAAATTGGAAAAGTATAAAATCTGCCCAAGCAAATTTTTCAACTTCTTCTTTGATATCATAAGCACTCTCGACAACAGAATGTTTGACATTAAATCCTGCCTCTTTAAAGAACGCACTAGCCGTATCAATATACATTTTTGTCAGATTTCCCTCTGCGACATTGGCATACTTTTGATGTCCGTTAATGATGAGTACATTTTTCATAATTTTCCTTTTTTTTGTTTGTGTTTTAGAAATTATAATGGCTATGTGCTTAAGATATCCTTACGATACTTTTGGAATGTAATGGTAAAGTTAAGCAAGAAATGCTATAATTTTCTTAAAAATAAAGGACATCAATATGTATTTAGTTAATGGAAAAGAATACAACTGCTCCGTCGCTATTGTACAAGATATCTTTAATGACAAATGGAAATTAGGGATTATTTGGCATCTTTTGGCTGGTGAAAAAAGATATAAAGAGCTTTTTGAAGAAGTAAAGGAAATCACTCAAAAGACCTTAACTGTTAAGCTGCGAGAATTAGAAGAAAAACAACTCATCGCAAGAGAGGTCTTTCCTGAGATTCCCCCTAAAGTGGTCTACTCCCTTACCCCCATTGGTGAGCGACTTCGTCCATTACTCAAAGAGATGTACGACTGGGGCATTGATTATGTTCAAGCGTGTGGTGAATTTTCAACAGAAGAGGGCTGTGCCCTTACATGTAAGGATGAAAATTTGGGTAAAAACGAATAGACTAAATATCACATTTTATTTTCATTTTTCCCTACGGAACACTTTTTGTAAGTAGTACTACAACTTTACAAAAGGATAGAAGATGATAAAAGTAGCATTTTTTACCAACGATCTTAAAAACATCGATGCACATTTTGGCTCGGCAGAACAGTTTGCAGTATACGATGTGAGTGCAGATGACTTTAGTCTTTGCGAGGTGGTTCAAACCGAGGGTGAGAGAACCGATGGTCGTGTTGAAATGCTACAAGGTGTAGACATTATCTATTGTACTGAGATAGGACCTGCTGCTGCAGCACGCGTTATCAACAGTAAAATCTTTCCTATCAAATATAAAGAAGTCGTTGGCATTGAACAAGAGCTTGTGAAGCTTTCAGCGATGCTTTCAACCAATCCCCCTCCTTTTATCAAGAAAATTTTAGAAGCTAGAGGCTAGTGTTATGAATGAATTGGAAAAACTTTTTATTGAAACACTGACTTCTCAGATACGAGCACTTGACCAGTTTGGTACTTGGGCAAAGAAAAGTAACGAAGAAGTTTTAGCTGACAAGTATGTCAAAACGAAAGAACAATTAAAAGAGATTCCTATTATCGCAGATATTGACGAGATGCAGATCACAGATATTCGTTTGATTTTTCAAGCTATTGCCTTGGCATTTGAACTTAAAGTTGGGGTAATGTGTTCTGTGGTAATGGAAATGAGTCATGAGGGATTTGGTCGAGCAGTCGTTTTAGCAGATAAAATTGTCATTACCAACAAATTTTTCAAAGATGCACATAGGTACAGTTTTAGAACCTATGATGCTTTGATAAGTGAGGGCGGAAAGCTTCTTAAAGACGCCATTGAAATTTACGAAACTTATAAAAAATAGGAAGAGAAGATGTCAAAGATAGGAATTTTTTATGCCAGTGCTGGCGGAAATACAACGATTGTTGCTGAAGCTTTGAAAGAGGCTTTTGAAGTTGAGGATGATGATTGTGTCTTGATGGAAGAGGACTTTGATAGTGTAGAGCAATTTGAAAATTACGATACGCTTTTCATCGGTAGCTCATCTTGGGGGCAGGGTGATTTTCATTTTAGTTGGGTTGATCCTATCTTTGAAATCACTTCTGATGGACTTGACCTTAGCGGTAAGAAAGTGGCGTTTTTTGGTGCAGGAGATGCTAAGACACATGGTGAGCATTTTTGTAGCGCTCTTGGAAAACTATACGATGTCTTTACCAAAGCTGGGGCAAAAGCTGTAGGTTTTGTGGATACTGATGATTATACTTACACCAAATCTTTAGCCGAAAAAAATGGTAAGTTTTGTGGTTTAGCGATAGACAATATCAATGAACCAGACAAAACAGAAGAACGCATAGAAAACTGGATAGAGCAGTTAAAAACTGAACTTTAGGAGTTAAAAATGAAGACGCTAGAAGATTTTTATCATCTTAGAAATGCCGAAGATTATTTTGAATTTTTCGAAATGGATTACGATAAAAAACTGGTCAATGTGAAGCGTTTTCATATCATGAAAGAGTACGGCAATCTTATCAAAAAAGGGATGGCTGGTTTTGCTCATGATGAGCCGATGTTGCTTGATTTTTTAAAGTTTTCACTTTTGAGGGTTTATGCAGACTATCTAAGCGGTCATGCTCCCAGTGCAGCAGAAGTGTGGGAGATGTTTAAAGATGGTGAGCCAAAGGGTTGTTTGGCGTGTGTGAGTGCTAAAGGAGGTAGTTGTGATTGTTGATCCCAATACCGTTTTGCATGATAATGTCATGGCAAAGCTCTCAGGAAAAGATGCACCGCAAGCTAAATTTTTCGTTGGACAAAAGGTACGCCTTTTAGAAGATGTCAAAAACGATGGAACCTATCCGTATCTCTCTATTGGTGCGGTGATGATTAAAAAAGGGTGTATCGGTTATATTCGTCATGTGGGTGAATTTTTACAAGTCATTCGTGTGTATGAAGTCCATTTTATGGATGAAGAAGCAGTCGTTGAGGTTATCGGATGTAGGGAACATGAGCTTGAAGCAATGGAACCTTATCGTGACTTAGAGGCCGAAGAAGTTGAATATATGAAAAACTATTACAAAAAAAAATCTTAGTAAGGAGGATGGGCAATGGCGAAAGTAATTTTTATGCATTTTGATGAAAATACAGATGGCATTTATGATGCAAAAATAGGGGAACCTGTAGTGCGTTTGGCAAAAGAAAAGGGCATTCCTATAAAATTTGATTGTGGTGATGACTATGCTCAATGTTTGGTTAGAGTTGAGCACATCAGCGATGAAGAGCCAACAAGTTATATGGAAGATGAAGAGTTGGATAAACTCGTAGCACTGGGTGCTATCACACAAGAAGATGCAGATATATGCCAACAATTTACCGTTAGCCCTAAAATTCGTATCGCTTCGATGATGATGGTTAAGGGTGATGTTTTAATTAAACCCTATAAAAAATAAAAGCACTAACGGTGCGCGGGCTTTGCGCCGAGCAAAACTTAGCGTTAGCGTAGTTTTTTGAGCTTTGCTCAAAAAGCGTGTAAAAAATAAAAATAGTAAATAAGGAGTAAGAAGATGACAACAAGAGTAGAGATTATCAACGATTTCTTGGCAATCAATGTAAAACCAGGTGCTACAATACAAGATGTTGTAGAAGCAAGCGGAAGCGCACTTCCTTTCGGCTGTCGTGACGGCATGTGCGGAACATGTGCGGTAGATATCGTTCAAGGAATGGAATTCTTATCTGGCAAAACAAATAAAGAACTTGTTGTTCTTAAAGAAATTTGTTTTGGTACAGCAACACCTAACACAAGACTTTCTTGTCAAATGAAAATCGAAAAGCCAAACGGCGTAGTTCGTATAAAATACTAAAATAGCCTAAAATTTAATCAGTAGTTATGCCTCAAACCACCATTGGTTTGGGCATAATTTACGCATGAGAACAATTAACCTACAATTTCAACAAAAACAGAGCTTAAATTTATCGCTCAGACTTTGGTTACCATTGTTACAACTTCCGCTTCAAGAGCTGAGTTCCCATCTTGAAACGATTTCTTATGAAAATCCGTTTTTAGAAGTTAAACGACCTTTTGAACATACGATGAGTTCTCACAGTAGTGGGATCATCGAAGAGTTAGTTATGGGCTGCGAGTCGTTACATGAGAAGATTTTGGAGCAAATCGTTCCACCCCTTTTTCCCACTCCCATTTCACAAAAAGTTGCCCATGAGATACTCTGTGACATCAATGAAGATGGCTATTTTGATGGCGATATTGAGAAAATTGCGCTTACATGTAATGTTTACAAAGAGTATGTAGAAAAAGTCAGACTTCGCTTCTCAAAGCTCGAACCACAAGGCATTGGAGCTTTACATGTAGAAGAGTCTTTTTTGTTTCAACTTGATGCACTCAGTGACGATATTGACGATGAACTTTACAATCTTGTCATCAAGATGATAGACCAGATGGCAAAAGTCGATAAATTTGCAAAACATCACCGTTTTGAAGAAGCAAAAGCCATCATCAAAAAGTTTTCAAATCCTCCTGCGGTGGAGTATAAAGCCACTTCAAAGCAAATCATTCCTGATTTTTTCGTGGAAGTCGAAGATGATATCAAGATACGCATTAACCATGATTATTATCCAGATATTATCATCGAAGACCCATTTTCAAGTAAAAACGATACCATTAAAGAAAAGCTCAAAGAAGCCAGAGACATCGTCAATCTTTTAGAGCTTCGTAAAACAACACTCTATAAGATAGTCCTTCTCATCGTTGAGCGACAATTGCCTTTTTTTGTAGGAGGAGAGCTAAAGCCTCTTTCTATGAATACACTTGCAACAGAGCTTTCTTTTGCCGAATCGACGATATCAAGGGCTATTTCCAACAAATATATTGAATCTAAAAATGGTGTTTTTGCCCTTAAATCATTTTTTACTAACGCTGTTTCTTCCAAAGAACTTTCCTCTTCAGAAATCAAAAATTTTATCAATCAACAGATAGAATATGAAAATAAAGATGAACCTCTTACTGATGATGACTTGCTATTGAAAATTGAACAGCGATTTAACATCAAAATGGTGAGGCGAACCATCACAAAGTATCGCAAATTGATGAATGTTGCTTCTTCAAAAGAGCGTAAAAAAGTTTATAAGGTACAAGCATGAACAATGCAATTGAATTTATCCAAATGGAAAAAGCAGTAGTAGCGCTTTTACAAACCTATGCAAAAAACCGTTATTCTAAGTATGTCATTGCACCGCATGTTGCTGCGATGTCGCTCAAAGAAAACCATCTGTATCAAGATATGGGTTTTAAAAACAGAGTCCAAATGGGCAAATATATGAAATGTCATTTTCCCAAACTTGCCGAAATGAAGCCACTTGATAAGCTATGGAAAAAGTTTATTTATGATTCTATCGGTAAAGTTGCTCCAGCGTGTGCTACATGTAAAGACCAAAGCAATTGTTTTGCTTGCCAGTTGGTGAGTTAAACGATGTTTTTTGCAAATCCCAAACACATCATCTTTTATGAAAAAACAGGATGCGGTGGAAATCAAAGGCAAAAAGAGCTTTTAAAAAAACATCACATCAGTCTTGATGTACGAAGCTTGTTAGAGACAACATGGGATGAGAAGAGCTTAGCGCCTTTTTTTGAAGGACTTAGTGTTACAGAGATGATAAACCCTTTTGCGCCCCAAGTCACCAATAAAGAATTGGATGTCAGTCAATTTTCCAAAGAAGCGTTAATCGCAAAGATGATACAAGAACCTTTGCTGATTAAAAGACCACTTTTGCAAATCGGTGAGCACAAAATCTGCGGATTTGACATCGCACAGATAAACACACTTTTAGGCACGAGCATCAATAGCGAAAAAAACATCAACGCATGCCTCAGTAGCGATAATTGCACCAAATAACGGTTTCTTTTTTTTCGATTTTGTACTATCCTATCAAAAAAGTTTATGACTCATTGAGCAAGGAAACCATCGGTGCCAAAGCTACACTATATCGCCCACTACCCAGAACACTTAAAAGAGCAGATAAAACAGCTAATCACTGAGGAAAAACTAGGCAAATATCTGCTTGCGAAGTATCCAACAACACACACTATCACCAGTGATAAGGCTTTGTACACTTACACGATGGAAATCAAAAATAGCTTTTTACGCAAAGCCGAACCTCTAAGTAAAATCATCTACGATGGCAAGATAAGCGACATCAATGATGCCTTAGGTTTGCATCGAGTCTCCATCAAAAACCACGGAGGCAGGCTTAGAAGCAAAAGCGACATTCGCATCGCTTCACTTTTCAAAAGCACGCCAGAGTCTTTTTTAAAGATGATAGTCGTCCACGAACTAGCCCACCTCAAAGTCAAAGAGCACAACAAAGCCTTCTACGCCTTGTGCGAAAATATGGAACCAAGTTACCACCAGTTAGAGTTTGATGTAAGGCTTTATATGACCCATTTGGATTTGGTTGGGAAGTTGTATTAGGTTTACATGTAAAGAATTTTTTTAACAAGTTTTAACATAATAAGGAGATGATTATGCAATTGTCACAACTTCCACTCTATATTGTAGACGCATTTACCGACACACTTTTCAAAGGCAATCAAGCTGCTGTTGTTCCACTTGATTGTTGGCTACCTGAAAGTGTGATGCAAAGTATTGCTTCAGAAAACAACCTCTCAGAAACAGCCTTTTTTGTTAAAAACGATGAAAGTATTTTTGAGATTCGTTGGTTTTCTCCTCTTAAAGAGATTGACTTTTGTGGTCATGTAACTTTGGCGAGTGCTTATGTCATATTTAACCATCTTGGTGAGAAAGAGACTATTTCATTTTGGGCAAAAGCGGTGGATACTATCGAAGTCCATGAGTGTGAAAATGGTCTTATCGAGATGAGTTTTCCAAACCGTGAGCCTGAGCTTGTAACTGATGTTCCTGAAGCTTTAAAAACGGGGCTTTCCATCACACCTCTTGAATTTTACAAAAATCAACAAGCTTACTTTGCTATATATGCGAATGAAGATGATGTCAAAAATGTCGTTCCTAATCTCGAAAAACTTAAAACACTTGCACCTCTTGATGTGGTGGTTACAGCTCCAAGTGTAGCGTATGATTTTACATCACGCTACTTCTGGCCTGCCAATGGCGGCGTGGAAGACCCTGTTACAGGTTCAATTCATGCAGGGCTTGCACCGTTTTGGGTGAAGCGTTTGGGTAAAGAAAAGCTTGTAGCCTTGCAAGCTTCCAAACGCACAGGGGTGCTTTATTGTCGTGTTGAAAAAGAGCGCATTTTTATCTCAGGTAATTGCGTTCAGTATCTGCAAGGAAGCATTAGCATTGACTATTAGCCTTTACATGTAAGGCATTAGAGTTCGATTTTAGTCAATTCTTCTTTCTCTATCGTAGCACTAAGTTTTTGGTAGACACCCAATGAGACGATTAAAATTGCGGAGACGAATAGCAACCATGCAGGGTAAACTAAGAGGGTCAAATCTTCGGTTCCTGCTTTGAAGATGTAGACCAAACCCTCGATGCTTACAGCGATTGTAATGATGACGATGATTTTTGTCAGCGTGCGCCTTGCTTCTCTGGGGTCGCGAAGTTCTTTGTTCATAAAGACTTCTTCTTCGATCATATACTGCGCCACATCGATAATCGCCGCGGAGATGACGATGGCACCGACGGATTGAAGCATTCTTGGGATAAATTCACCTTCTAATGGCATGCTTGCAAATACTTCATAGACCGCCCAGCCCATAATGAGCATAGACATGATGATGAGAAGCATGGCGGCGAAGAGATGAATAGAATTGATAAGTGAGGCAAATAATTTTTGCATAGTATCTCCTTGAGATAAAAGTGGATAGGTGGTAGTTTTCATTATAGGCTTATGATACTTAAACGCAGTCGGTAAATTTGCTTTACATGTAAGGGCTTTTTGTCGATTTTTCAACCATCTTGGTTAATGACTCATACGAGCAAATAGGTATAATAGCGCTACATTAAATAGATAGGATTTTTATGGTTGCATTAATAGCGCTTGGTTTACTCTCAGGTCTTTTTTTTAGCTCCACTTTTGTTCTCAATCGTGTGATGAGCTTGGAGGGTGGGCATTGGGTTTGGTCTGCTTCGCTTCGTTATGTGTTTATGATTCTTTTTTTGCTCTTATTTTTGCGTATCGTTCAAGGTCAAAAAGCGACAAGGGAAGTGTTTAAGCTCTTTTTTGAGCATTGGCTTTTTTGGGTAGTATCTGGGAGTATTGGTTTTGGTTGTTTTTATGCGTTGATTTGTTATAGCGCGGAGTATGCTCCCTCTTGGGTGGTTGCGGCGACATGGCAAGTGACGATTATCGCATCTTTGCTGATTTTGATGCTCTTTGGACGCTCTTTTCCCAAAAAGATATGGTTATTTTCATTGATTATTTTTCTAGGGGTTATTTTGGTCAATACCTCGCATATCGTTGTCTTCGACCTTTTGGAGTTTATAAAAGGTTCATTTCCTGTTTTAATAGCCGCTTTTTGTTATCCCTTTGGCAATCAGCTCGTGTGGGAATCCAAACATGGGCATAAAATGTTCCCAAAAATCGACTCGCCACTCTTGGACAATGCGTTTAATAAAGTCTTTTTACTCTCTTTAGGCTCTGTGCCTTTTTGGATTGTTTTGATAGCTTTAACCCATCCACCACTCCCCTCAAATGCCCAAATTATCAATACAGCATTGGTCGCATTGCTCTCTGGTATCGTAGCCACAACACTCTTTTTGATGGCGCGACATCGTGCTAAAAAATCAAGCGAAATCGCAGCAGTGGACGCAACACAAGCAAGTGAAGTCATTTTTGCTTTGCTGGGTGAAATGCTTTTTTTAGGAACGCCATTACCAAATGGACAAGCATGGTTTGGTATGGCGTTTGTTTTTGTGGGATTGTTTTTGTTTATTTATTTTCAAGAAAAGAGATAAGCTTCAGAAAATAATTTCTTTGTTATACAGTTTACATCCTAGACTTGATTTTAAATTACAACTTTGTTGTAAAAATGAATGTGCTTTTTCTTTATTACTAGAAACCACTGAAGTCATTTTATATTTATCTTTTGTAAAATTAAAATCATTCAATGAAGAATTTTGTTGCAGTTGGATAGATAAAGATTCCAAGGTGTTCAAAAAATCACGCGAAATCATATACCCATTTTGATAGATGAAACTTAAAACTAAACACCCTTTAGCATTTCCACCAGAGCATGATTTTTCAAGTAATTTAAAAATTGTAATATCTCTCATTTCACTATTGGTATCACTTATTTGCATTGAAGCCAATGTATAACAAGCATCCTGACCATTTTTCCCATCACATGCTTTCTCATAGTAACGCATAAATTCTCCCAAACTTCTTTCTACGCCCTTTCCACTCAAATATAAATTACCCAGAAACATACATCCTTTTTCATCTCCATATTGACATGCCTTAGCGTATAACTCCTTGGCTTTAGAATAATTATTTTCTTCTGCATAGATAAGACCTAGTAAGCTACAAGCTCTATATTCACGATTAGATGAACATGCTTGATTTAAATATTTAATAGCTTGTATATTATTTTTGGGTATGCCCGTTCCTTCATGATTCATTACGCCGAGCATTAAACAGTTATATGCACCTTCTTTTGAATTACATCCTTGTGTATAAAATTCAATAGCTTTTAATGGATCATAGGGAATAGCATCGTCTTTTAGATAAGTTTCCGCCGCATAGGTACAGCTTCTTATATCTCCTAAATTGCATGATTTTTCAATAAAAAATAATGCCTGAGTATATTTTTTTTCACCATAATATAATTTCCACAAAGCTATACAACTTTCTTTAATATTGCCTTGGCATGCCTTTTGATGAAAATCTAATCGTTTATCTTGCGGTAACTCCATTTTGTATCTATCGGAGAGAATAATAAGATTGTGGCAACTCATAGAATGCCCATCATTACAAGATTGTTCCAATAAAGAAATTTCATTATTATGGTCGATAGTTGTTGAATCAGCATTAGATAAGGTGGTATATATAAGAAAAAATATTAATTTTAAAATGATTTTATTCATTACTAAACCTTTTCTATCTAGTTTGTATGAGTTAAAAGGAGAAATTCAAATAATAGAATGCCCTATCTTTTTAGATAGAACATTGTCGCGACTGTGCGATTCTAACGATGCGCTCTTTTTTTTGGTCCATTTCTTGGTATACCGAATTTAAAGCTTTATTGTCATCTATAAAAAATATCGCAGGAGAAAAGACCAAGACACTGGTTTTGCCTTTTGCTTGATTTGCGTCTTGGACACCTTGCATTTGCATTTCAATCTGAGAAAGCTTTTCTTTCATGCTTCCTAATTCTTCTTTGAGTTCGGTACATGAAAGAGTGTATTCTACAGAGTCTTTATCACTGGGTAATAACCTCATGGTTGGTTGTATATGGCTCATATCAGGTGGTAATTCACGAGCGCTGTGAGCACATCCACTTAAAAGGACAGTCGCTAATAAAAGGCTACTAATTTGTAAATTTAACAGCACGACCTTTGCCATCTAAACTCCCCCAACTCAAAGCTGAAATTCCAACCGTTCCATAACGGACATGGATGATGGCGTCAGCGCCAAGTTTTGCACCTTCTTCTTTAAGTTTCATATCAACCATTTCTTTTGTTGGATCAGCATGAAAGATAGTTGTTTTATTGACTGTGACTGAAATATCACCAAGCGAAGTGTAGGTGTGTTCTGTGATATCCATCTCTGTAAGGATTACCTTTTCAGGTGATGAGGGATTGACTTCTTTGACCATTGCGGTAGCATTAGGTGGAGAAACTTCACTGTGAGACCAAGTGGCACAACCAGAAAGTAATAAACTTGAAGCTAATGAAATAGCGTATACTGATGTCCGTGAAAAGTTAAAAGACATAAAAAGGCTCCTTTGAAATTAAGTTATTTAATAATTTTAATATGGTAGTAATATTAAACTTAAAATAATTTAAAAAGGAGCCTTGTTTATAACTAGATGCCTAGCTCTTGTCTTTTAAAGTACTCTTTGCCAACTTTACACAAAGGACACGCGTTAGGCGCTTTTTTGCCTCTATGGATATGACACACACTTCACAGACCCAGATTTCTTCGTTTTCATCGCTAAAGAAGCCATCTTCTCTCATTGCATCTTGCAATGCTTTGTATTCTCTTTCGTGTTCAACTTCAACTTTACCGATGGCATTGAAAAGGCGAGCGAGGTCTTTATGTCCTTCTTCTTCTGCAATTTTTGCAAATGATGGATACATAATGGTGTGTTCGTAGTTTTCACCCTCCATCGCAGCATCAAGATTTTTGAGCGTAATTTCAGTTTCAGCACCATCTACAAGTTTATGGTATGCCTTAAACTCAGCTCTTGCATGCCATTTTTCATTCTCAGCTGCTTCTCTAAAGTGACGAGAAACTGCATGCCAGCCTTCTTCTTGTGCGATGTCTGCAAAAAGGTCATATTTGTTTCTTGCTTGTGACTCACCTGCAAAGGCTTTCATCAAATTAACCGCAGTTAAATCACTGGTAATGCACGCCATCTCTTCTCCACAACAGGTCAGTTTTCCACCACCTACGCTTTGAACTTCAACCTCGTTGCCACATTTACTACATTTATAAGTTTCATACTGTCTCATTTTTTCTCCTAAAGTTTTGATGGAGTAATTGTAAACAAAATGAGCTTAAATACAAATAAATACTAATTAATAAAAATTATTAGTAATGAACTCAAAAAGAGCAATTTTGTTCTATATAAATTATAGTGATTGTTGTAGACTTTCACCATAAGGAGTTTCAATGCACCAAACCAATAAAAATCTATTTTTCTTTTTACTTTTCCTTTCTATGCTGGCATGGGGTGGTTCATGGGTTAATGTTAAAGTTTTAAGTGCCTATATCAACGAATTTGAAATGGTCTTTTTGCGCTTTTTCATCACGGCACTTTCGATGATACCCATTATGTTTTGGCTCAAAAAATCATTTAAAATCGACCTCAAAAGCTTTGGATTGGTCGTGCTCACTTCCATCGCGTTGATCGCTTATATGAAGTATTTTTTTCTAGGAACAAAGTTTGGAACAGCCTCGCTAGGAAGTGCGATGGTCACAACACTTATTCCTATCAATACCTTTCTTATCTTAGCGCTCATGCGTGTCAAAAAAATCAACCGAAGAAGTGCTTTTGCTCTTGGCTTAGGCGCTATTGGGGTTTTAACAATGCTTAATGTTTGGAAGTTTGACCTTGCACAAGTAATGGTCATTCAAAATCTTTATTTTCTACTTGCCTCTATTCCTTGGCCTATCGTTACTATTTTGAGTTCCAAATCAACTAAAATTTCTCCTATCGTTTTTACCTTTTACATGTATGTCGTGACCGTCGTGATTGTCTGTCTGTTTTTTGTGAGAGTTGAAGAGATTGCTTTTGCAAGTTTTGATGCTATTTTTTGGATAAATATACTCCTACTCGCTTTTGCCGCCTCAACTTTTGCTAATACCGTCTATTTTTTAGGCATTGAAAGACTAGGTGCTGGAGAAGTAAGTTCGTTTATCTTCTTAGTTCCTTTTTTGGCTATTATGCTCAGTGCCATCTTTTTGCACGAAACCATCGATAGTTCGGTCATTATAGGTACAATTTTGACGATTGTAGCGGTTAAAATACTCAATGACATCAAGATTTTTAAATCCAAACGCAAAGAATTATAGGAGTGGATTGATGCCTTTTTCTCATGTTTTGTTAGCTTTGTCCGTCATTGCTATTTGGGGTATTAACTTTGTGGTGATTCAAATAGGGCTTAGAGAGTTACCGCCCATTTTTCTAACTTTTTTACGCTTCTTTTTTGCGGCATTTCCTGCGGTCTTTTTTATCAAACGACCACAAATTCCCTTTAAGATGCTTTTTGCCTATGCGATGTTGATGTTTACGCTTGATTTTGCTTTTCTTTTTTCAGGTATGTATGCAGGGGTGAGTTCTGGTATCGCTTCACTCACTTTACAAACACAGGTCTTTTTTACCGCTATCTTAGCGATGATATTTCTCAAAGAAAAGCTAACATCTTGGCAGATTTTAGGAGCTTTAGTCGCTTTTTGTGGCATTGGACTTGTAGCGATAAATACAGGAGGCGATGTCAATACTTTGGGATTACTCCTCGTAGAATTTGCAGCACTTTCATGGGCGGGAGGAAACTTAGTCTCAAAAAAAATCGGTAAAGTCGATATGTTCTCCCTCGTCGTTTGGGGAAGCCTTGTGGCATGGCCACCTCTTTTGCTTCTCTCCTTTATACTAGAACATGGAAAATTGAGCGTAG
>JAQWCT010000180.1 GCA_028705785.1 Sulfurospirillaceae bacterium
AAGCAAGGGCGAGAGCAAGAACAATCAACGGAATAAGGTAGGCTAAATCATAATAAACAAAGCTAAAACTGATCCAATAAAACCATAAAATACCTGTAAAAAAACCACTCCAAAACCAGATAATTCTATTTTCACCCAGTAACAGATAAAAGCCCATGCAAGCAAGGAGTGAGTTGAGTATAAAATTTGTGAGATTAAAATATTCGAAGTAGATAAAAGAGGAAAGGCAAGAAGCGATAAAAAAGGCTTTTATTAGATAACTAAGGGTAAAATAATTATCTAAAATTTTTTTGTTAAAGGATTTACATGCAAGGTTCTGCCAATTTAGTTTCTTCAATACTTCCACTCGTTGTTCTTTTCGCTATATTTTATTTTTTAGTGCTTAGGCCGCAACAAACTCAAGCAAAAAAGCACAAAGCAATGCTTTTGGCGTTGAAAAAAGGTGACAAAATCATTACCAACGGTGGTCTTGTTTGTGAAGTTGTTAAGCCTGAAGATGATTTTATCAAAGTTAAGCTTAATGACGAGGGCACTATCGTAAAGATTTCAAGAGACTATATTGCAAAGCAAATCGATGACCAAAAGTAAAATCAGTTACCGTTTGGTTATTTTTTTTATTGCGATTGTATTTGGCGTGGGCATGTCAATGCCTACCCTTTTACAAAGCGATAAAGGCGCTAAGATTGCATTAGGTCTTGATCTTCAAGGCGGTCTTCATATGCTTTTAGGTGTTAAAACCGAAGAAGCCATCAAATCAAAAATGAAATCTATTGCATCAAGTATAAAGTTTTTTGCCCAGAGTGGAGATATCATCATTGACGATTTGCGTGTTCAAGATGAAATGATTACATTTGCATTGTTGGACAAAGATGAAGAAAAAAAACTTGATGAGATGATAGGAAAAATCAGCGGTTTAAAAGCTACAAAAGATGCTTTAAAATATACGCTTAATCTTGATGATAAAGAAAAAGAACTCACGAAAGAATACGCTATTTCTCAAGCTGTAGAGACGATTCGTAACCGTCTTGACCAATTTGGCTTGGCTGAACCTAATGTGGCTAAGCAAGGAACTGACAAAATTTTAGTGGAGCTTCCCGGTATCAAAACGGCTGAAGATGAGCAAAGGGCACGAGAACTTATCGCCAAAGCTGCGCACTTGCAATTGATGGCAGTAGATGAGAAGAAGAGAGATAGAGGTCAGTCTATGAGCCCTATGGAAGCTGCTTCTTATGGTGATGTTATCTTGCCTGATGCAAGAGGTGAGCAAATTAAACATGTTCTTAAAGAAATCCCAATCATTGATGGCAGTATGCTCACCGATGCAAAAGTGGGTTTTAGTGATATGCAACAACCCGTTATTAACTTTACACTCAATTCTGAGGGTGCTAAGATTTTTGGAGATTTTACGGCTAATAATATCGGCAATCGTCTTGCTATTGTTCTTGATAATCGTGTCTATTCAGACCCCGTCATCCGTGAACGCATTGGTGGTGGAAGTGGACAAATCAGTGGCGGTTTTAGCGTCAAAGAGGCACATGATGTTGCCATTGCTCTTCGCAGTGGTGCTCTTTTAGCGCCTGTAGTTTTACTTGAAAAACGCAGTGTTGGACCTTCATTGGGAGCTGACAGCATTAAAGCGAGTTTGATAGCACTTATCTCAGGGTTTTTGTTAATTGTTGGATTTTTAATATTCTATTATCGTATGGCAGGTGTTTTTGCTGGCATCGCTTTGTTTGTTAATTTAATCTTATTAATTGCGATTATGGCCCTTTTTGGGGCGACGCTGACTTTGCCAGGTATGGCAGGTATCGTCTTGAGCCTTGGTATGGCAGTAGATGCCAATGTTATCATTAATGAGCGAATTCGTGAACTGTTGCGTACTGGTGTTGTTATAAAGCAGGCAGTTGAAAAAGGATATGAGAATGCGATGAGTGCCATTGTGGATGGTAACTTGACGCTACTCGTTTCTTCTGTCATACTTTATGTGTATGGTACTGGGCCTATTAAAGGGTTTGCGATTAGTATGATTATTGGTAACTTGATTTCTATGTTAACAGCCATTTTAGGAACACATGGAATGTATGAACTTTTAATGCCTATCATTGAAAAAAGCAAAAGTGTTACCTTTTGGTTCGGCATTAAAAAGAGGAGTCTATAATGGAGTTTTTCTCTAAAGGTAAAGTCTACCACTTTATGAAATACAGTCGTCTATTTGTAATGACGACATTCTTTTTAGCTTTTGTCTCACTTATTCTTGTTTTTACCAAAGGGTTTAGTTATGGTGTTGATTTTGTAGGTGGAACAGTTGTTCAAGTAAAGTATGATGGGAAAGCGCCTATTGATAAAATCAGAGAAAGCATAGCAAGTGATAAACTCTTCGCAGGGGCTATTATTACAGAATTTGGTTCACCTGAAGAAATTGTGATTCGCTTTGCCACTGTCAGTGAAAATGTCGGACAAGATGTTGGAGATCAAATCAGGGTTTTATTAAAAAATACAGGCTCCTTTGAAATTCGAAAAGTGGATATTGTTGGACCTAAAATTGGGAGTGAACTGAGATCAAAAGGGATGTTATCAGCTGTTTTAGCGATGATTGGTATTTTGATATATGTTGCTGTCCGTTTTGAGTGGAAATTTGCCATTGCCTCGATTATCACTTTAGCGCATGATATTGCTATTACTTTGGGTGCGATTATTATCTTTGATATTGAATTTAGCCTTGATGTTTTGGCAGCTGTTTTGACACTTATTGGATATTCGCTCAACGATACGATTATTATTTTTGATCGTATTCGTGAAGAGTTAGAAGAGACCAAAAATTTGGATTTTTACGAGATTATTGATATTTGTGTTTCTAAAACCCTCTCTCGGACAACCATTACTTCTTTATTGGTATTCTTTGTTGTTTTAACATTGTATATCTTTGGTGGAGAGATTATTCATGGCTTTAGCTTTACGATGTTGCTAGGGGTTATCATTGGAACTTATAGCTCCATTTTTATTTCAGCACCTTTCTTAACCGTTATTGGTTTTAGTGTTGAAAAATATAAAGCTAAAATTGCGCTGCGAGAAAAAAATAAAATAGAAAAAGAAAAAATGCGTTCCATGTACGAAAAAGGTACAGTATAAAATGTTGAGAGATGGAGAGTTAAATGCATTATAGTCCCGCAAATATTGAACAAAAATGGCAAGATTCTTGGCACAAGAGTAATGCTTTTGAGCCAAATGCTAATTTTGAACAAAAGAAAAAATATATTTTAAGTATGTTCCCTTACCCTAGTGGACGCATCCATATGGGGCATGTCCGTAACTACACAATTGGAGATGCGATTGCCAGACATTACCGTAAAAATGGTTTCAATGTCTTGCATCCCATCGGTTGGGATAGTTTTGGTATGCCAGCTGAAAACGCGGCGATTAAACATGGAACACATCCTAAAAAATGGACTTATGAAAATATAGACTATATGCGTAAAGAACTCTCTTCCTTGGGTCTTTCTTTCTCTAAAAATAGAGAATTTGCAGCCAGTGACCCACTTTATACCAAACATGAACAACGCATTTTTATTGAGATGTTTCAAAAGGGATTGGTCTATCAAAAAAGTGCTACGCTAAATTGGTGCAACACTTGTCAAACAGTCCTTGCCAATGAGCAAGTCGAAGAAGGATGTTGTTGGCGATGTGATAATCCTGTGGAACAAAGACTTCTCCCAGGCTACTATCTTAAAATTACGCAATATGCACAAGAGTTATTAGATGATTGTGAAAAGCTTAGAAGTGGATGGCCAAGTCAAGTTTTGAGGATGCAAGAAAACTGGATTGGACGCAGTGAGGGTTTGGAGTTTTACTTTGAATTAGGGGATGAGTCTAAAGCAAAATTAAACCATCAATTTGAAAAATTTAAAGTCTTTACCACCCGTCCTGATACGATTTATGGGGTTAGCTATTCCGCCCTTGCACCTGAACATGAAATAGTGAACTATCTCATTAAACACAAATTGCTCAGTGTTGAGAAAATCGAGCAGATTAAAAAAATGCAAAGTGTAGGATCGAGAGAGAGAGCGCAATCTCCAAAAGAAGGTTTATCTCTCGAACTTGATGTCATTCATCCACTCACTGGTAAAAAAGTGCCTCTTTGGGTAGCGAATTTTGTTTTGGTTGAGTATGGTGGAGGTGCTGTTATGGCAGTTCCTGCACATGATGAGCGAGACTTTGAATTTGCACAAAAGTACAATTTAGACATTATCCAAAGCATTGAATCTTCTAGCCCATTTGATGGAAGCGTTGCGACTACAGAATATGGCGTGATGATGAATTCAGGCGAATTTAGTGGGCTTGATTCTAAGAGTGGTCAAAAAGCAGTAATTGCTCATTTTGAAAAGCATAATTTAGGTACTAAAGTTATCAATTATAAATTAAGAGATTGGGGAATTAGCCGTCAACGCTACTGGGGTGCGCCGATTCCGATGATTCATTGTCCAAAGTGTGGATTGGTTCCTGAGAGTTTTGAAAATCTCCCCGTTGCACTGCCTGATGATGTCGAAATCTCTGGCGAGGGCAATCCTTTGGATAAACATCCGACTTGGAAATATACCACATGCCCTACATGCAAAGGTGAAGCGCTTCGTGAAACCGATACGATGGATACTTTTTTCCAATCAAGCTGGTATTTTTTGCGCTACACGACAGACCCATCCATGTGGAATGATGCTCCTTTTGATAAGCAAAGTGCGGATTATTGGATGAGTGTAGACCAATATGTTGGAGGGATTGAACATGCCATTTTACATCTTTTGTATTCGAGATTTTTCACCAAAGTACTGCGTGATTTAGGGTATGTCAAATGCGATGAGCCTTTTTCCAATCTTTTAACACAAGGAATGGTGCTTAAAGACGGCTCAAAAATGAGTAAGTCTAAAGGCAATACCGTTGATCCTGATGCTATCATTAAAGAGTACGGTGCTGATACGGCACGACTTTTTATCCTGTTTGCCGCACCTCCACAAAAAGAGTTAGAGTGGAATGATAGTGCTGTAGAAGGTGCTTTTAGATTTTTGAAAAAATTTGCTCAAAAAAGCGAAAATGTTCTTACATGTAAAGCTATTCCACTCATCAATCATGATGCAATATCGAAAGAGTCAAAGTATGCACGCAAAAAAGTTTATGAAGCACTCAAAAAGTCCAATGAGATATATGAAGGAAGCTATTCGTTTAACACTTTGATAGCAGCGTGTATGGAAGCACTCAATGCACTAGGTGACCAAAATGATAAGCAAGTGTGGAGTGAAGGATACTTTGTATTGCTCAATATTTTAGAGCCAATCGTCCCACATCTGTGTTGGGAAATGAGCGAATCCCTTTTTGAATTAAATAATCTTTCTAAAATAGCAATAAAAGAAGAAGTTTTTGTTGAAGATAGTAT
>JAQWCT010000181.1 GCA_028705785.1 Sulfurospirillaceae bacterium
TCCATAACAACATCTTGGGTGCTTTCAACCCTATCAAGAAACACTGTTCCAAGAAGATGGTCGTATTCATGCTGAAAAAGACGGGCTAAGAAATCTTTGAAAATGACATGTTGCCCTTTGCCCTCCCTATCCAGATAGCTCACTTCAACTTGCATATATCTAGGAACGAGTGCTCGAATACCCGGTAAACTCAAGCACCCTTCCCAGTCTTTAACACTTTCATTAGAAACTGATATGACATGCGGGTTAATCAATGCAGTGGGCTCCATCATCGGAGCATTTGGGTAGCGAATATTTGGAGCAGAAGCCATGATGAGAATGCACAAAGAGTGCCCCACTTGTGGTGCGGCGATACCCATGCCTTTAGAGTCTTTACATGTAAACATCATATCATCAATCAAAGCTTGTATTTGAGGTGTACCAATGTCACTCACTTGTTCTGCCTTGGCTCGAATGACAGGAGAGCCTAATTGCGATATATCTAGGCGTTGAGGCATAAATGGTTCCTTATTTTGGATAATGTGGATAAAGTTTTATACTTTTATCCCATCTCGCAATAACTTTTCCATTTCACTCGCAGGTACAGCTCTTCCAAAGTAGAACCCTTGCATCTGTTGGCAGTTTTGATTTAACAAAAATTCTCGTTGCTCTTGCGTCTCTACTCCCTCAGCAATTAGTTCCATTTTTAAACTATTGGCAACGCCAATAATGGCTTGGATGATTGAGGCATCATTTTCACTTTTTGGAAGCCCTCGAACAAAAGATTGGTCTATCTTGATTTTATCAAAAGGTAGCTGTTTGAGATATCCAAAGCTTGAGTAGCCTGTTCCAAAGTCGTCTACGGAGAGTCGTATGCCATTATCTCTTAGCTCTTCTAGCATACTTACTATGCGTTGTGTATCTCGAATAAGGGCACTTTCAGTGATTTCAAGTTCCAAACAATGCGCTGGCAATCCAGACTGGCTCATCGCCTCAAGGACTTTGCTCATAAAATCAGATTGACGCAATTGGACAGCTGAGACATTCACTGCCATCGTTATTTCTGGTAATCCCAAATCTATCCACTGTTTTAATTGAGAACAAGCCTGCCTTAGTACCCAGTCTCCGATGACATTAATCAAGCCACTCTCTTCCGCGGCAGGAATAAATTGTAATGGCGGAATTTCTCCTTGCTGTGGATGATGCCAACGAATCAATGCTTCAACACCGATAATGCGTCCACTTGCTCCATCCACTTGCGGCTGATAATGCAAGACAAATTCATTATGGTCTAATGCTTGCCTGAGGTTTGTAATCATGGCAACGCGATTAAGAACTTTGGCATTCATCTCTTCATTAAAGAAATGGAATTTTCCACCACCATCTCCTTTGGATTGGTACATGGCTGTATCTGCGTTTTTGAGTAGCGTCATGATGTCAGTACCATCTTGAGGATAGACGCTGATACCAATACTCGCTGAAATCATAAATTTGTGATTGCCCACCAAGAAGGGCTGTTCAATAACCTCGATTAAGCATTTTGCCATTTCTGCAACATGAGCAAGACTTGGATATCCTTTTAATAAAATAGCAAATTCATCACCACCTTGTCGACTGATAGTATCTTGTTCATGAAGATTTTTCTGCAAGCGCTCCGCCACTTGAATTAAAAGTTTATCCCCTACCGCATGTCCTAGCGTATCATTGACATCTTTAAAATGATCTAAATCTATAAACATCAGTACCAATTCCGCTCGAGAGCCAATCGTTTCAGCTATTATCGATGACATGTGTTGCTCTAAAAAAACAAGGTTAGGCAAGTCAGTCAAGGAATCGTGTTCAGCAATATGCTGAATTCGTTGAACCGTTTCTTTATAGGCTGATGTCATGCGTTTTGCCAGAGCCAACGCTGAGTCATAACTGTTGAGCCAAACGATTATCCAGCCTAGCAATACCGCACCTAGAGCAAATATCCCAGCAATGCTCCAATAAAGTTGTTGATACCACTTAGACAACTGGTCTTTGGTTGTATGTCCTACGATAATATAAAGAGGATACTCCCCAACCTTTCGAGTCATATAGTACCGCTCAACCCCATCCACTGCTGATTTGGTTGTATAAGTTTTTTCTGTATCTACATTTTTGACAAAATCATGCAAAAATGGACTCTCAATAGGTTTTCCCAATTGTGCATCTTCGGGTGGAAAACGGGCTAACATGCGTAATTTATCATCAAACAATGTAATGCTGCGAGTTGAACCAAGATCAAGAGAGGTATAAATATTTTGAAAATATTCAGCACGAACAGCCGCTTGAATGAGTCCATCAAACTTTCCATTTCCATCGGTTATCGGTCGACTTAGCGTCATAACCCAATTGTTAGTAATGCGGGCAAACAAGGGTTCTGATATTACCAATTCCCCATTAGGATTGGCTTGATTGCGTAAAAAATAGTCACGATCCTCAATCGTTGCAGAATATAAAGTACCACTGGCATCATAAATAAATCGTCCCTGCGCATTGGCTACACGCAGACTCTGAGATTCCCCAATCAACGCAAGATGTGAAGCTAGCATAGCATTCATTTGTGAGGGTTTGGGTCGAAGTTCTTCTGGTTTTCCGGAGAGTTGTAATTGAACAGATAGGAGTGCGGTATCGATTTTTTTTAAAGTTGCTTCAGCGTGACTGACAAGGATTTTTGACAAACTTGCCTGTTGTGCACGACCAGTTTCCAGTTCTCGCTCTCTGGCTTGAATAAGATTAAAAGATACCAAAGCAGTGTAACTTATAAATGCAAGTAGACCAAATACAATGATGGCTAAACGCCGTCGAAATTTAGGATGAGCATCAAGTAAGCTCTTGTTTGTCAATGTTTCATCTTGCTCAATCATATCATTACTCTTTTATGGTTAAAGTAGGCTATAAATGCAAAGAATAATTTACTTCATAACTATCCGCGTACAGTGTATTTTATATGAAATAACCTTAAGACATTTACTTTTTGCGCTATACTCAAGCGTTCTGGCTTATTATTCCTTTTTAGTGATGAATCAAATCAACGATTTCATCAAGATGGAGTTTAAAATGGCGTGGATAGTCAACCACCATTGCTTCTAAAGTAACATTCTGATTTAAAGCACTTATCCATTCATTTTGCAATTTTGTACTGTCAATGTTCTTGATGACATGGGCGATATGTGTAGTGGTATATTTTAGTAATGAGACTAAATCTTCCCAAGCATAGTTCTTATAATTTTGGATTTTTATCCATGTGTCATTAACGCCAAGATTAGCATAATCGGGAAAGATTAAAGGGCTGTTTTGATACTGCAAATGGATAATTCTATGGGTATTATTCGACGCAGAGTCGCACAAATGACCAACAATTTGTTTGATGGTTCTATTTTGCGTATTTGTTTTTATTGCTACTTTGTCAATATCTACATTTTTTAAGATGACTTCTAATTCCCCAAGTAGCTTTAGGATGTCATTGCTGATATTTTCCAACAGTTCCATTGCACCCTCCTCTAATAATTATGATAGTGTCAATTATATATCAAGCGTTCTGAAAATATAAGGAGTTTAGAAAGATGTGGATAGATTTTTATTAGGCATTGGTTGGTTTTTTCCTTTTACATGTAAGGAAATTTTGGTGAAAAGTTAAAAGTTTAGCCCCGACCCCTATATTCCTATATTCTGCTTGTTATGCAGGTGTGACAATAGTGAGTGCATCTTCTTCCTTGTATGCCCCAAACAGTACATCATCTTTTATGTTTTCGTAGTCATCAATAAATCCATAATGAGTGAACCCTAGTTTTCCGGCAATTTTCAATATTTCCACTACTTCTTCTTTTGGAATATATTTAGACATAGCAACTTTCATTATATTTGGTAGTCCAGATCTTTCCCCAAATTCTGATATTCCAAGAACTCCGAGCGTTCTAAGCTCAGATATAACTTTGTCCCTATTTTTAAGATTAATATTAACCCCAAATGAAAGGTCTGAAAGTACAGGGGTGAAAATAGTAGTCCCCACAGCTTCTTTTGTTTTATTATCAATAGCTTCAAGCCTTTTTTCTAGTTCATTAAACATAGCTTCAGTGCGTGATATCTTAACAGGTTCGTTGGTACGATTGCTTAAGTATGTGGAGTAATATAAATCCTCCTGTAATTCTGGTCGAAACTTTGTTTGTAATAAAAAAAGTGCTCCAATAAATATTGGAACATTTATTATTGCTGCCATTGTTAAGGCACCTGATTGCCACGAAGCAAGATCCATCTTTGTTGCTGCGGTTAAAAAAGTTGCATCTACAGATAGTAGCCCTACAAGCCATGCACCAAGAAGTTGTATAGGTTTAGTTATTCGTTCTGGGGTTATTTGTTTTTTTTCCATTTTAGAATTCTCCATTTAATACATAACCGTTTATTCAATGAACATTGTATACAAGATAGCTTGTAAGAAAGGGGTCGGAGCTAAATTTTTGAGCTAAACTTTATAACTTTCTTTACATGTAAAAGTATCATTATACCCTTAAAACCCCAGCAATCGCAACTTTGGGTCGCCTTTTTTGGGGTTAACGCTTAGTGCCATACTTTCATAAACACCTTCTGATTTTAAACCGTATTCAACTCTTTTTTGTTCTCCCTTTTGATTATATACCATACATACAGGCACAGAGCGAATGCCAAAATGCTCTGGTAGCGTGGGCGCTTCGTCAAGATTGCATTTGAAAAAATCCATCTCAAAGGTATTTTTTTGCATCACTCTTTCTATTCTTGCTTGGGCGATTTTGCATAGACTGCATTGGCTGGTGTAAAAAAGAAGTAAAAAAGCACGAGCGGAAGGTTCTTGCAAATGTTTTAAAACTGCAAGTTCTTCTAAAGGTTGCATCATCTTAAGATATGCCCTACTCGTTTAAAGTAATAAACACTAGCAAACGGAACGAAAAAATCCTTTACATGTAAAGCGTTGATAATGGCATCTTGTTCACCCAAATAGACTTCGATGGTGATGTTTCGCTCATGAAGTATTTGTAGTTTTTCTTTATCCCATTCGTAATGCAAAAGCATCTCTAATTCTTCCAAAGTGCCTTTTTGTAGATGTTCTTGTATGTTGAAGTTAGATGGATATGCGATATTTTGCATAAAATTTTGTGTATAAATATCGCTATTTTTGGCAAATGAGAGCGTTTGGAGTTTTTTAAACTTTGCGTCTTTGTCTCCAAAAAAGGCTGGTGAGAAGAGTTGAAGAGTGTCGATGCGTTCTTTACATGTAAGGGTGTATTCAAAGGCTCTAATTGCTCCTAAACTAAAACCAGCGACGGTAAAGTCGCTTTGGTTTAGATAGGCTTCAAAGAGTGTTTCTTCGCCACTTAGGCAAAAACCATTAAAGTATTTCATCCATGATTTCTTTAAGCCTGATTTTTGA
>JAQWCT010000182.1 GCA_028705785.1 Sulfurospirillaceae bacterium
TTCCGCTTAGTGTATTAGAAGAAGAAAAAAAAGTTTTGCAGGTACCTATTTGCGCTATTGGCGGTATCAATGAGGAAAATATTGGGGAAATTGCAAAAAGTGGCATCGAAATGTATTCGGTGATTAGCGCGATATATAAAGAAGATAAGATAGAAAAAAATATTGAAATGCTCCAACGAAAAATTAACCAAAAGGTGGCACAATGATTTTGGAAAAGTTCGACATCTCTATCACCAATGCAAGTAAAGGTATGGCGTTGATGCTGATTTTGTGGCATCATCTTTTTTATGAAAAACCTGAATCTGGGTGGCTTGTTTTTCAAACAGCCCTTCTAGCAAAAGTGTGCGTGGGCATTTATGTTATTCTTAGTGGTTATGGTTTGGCAGAATCCATCAAACACAAAAAGCTTGATATCGCCGCATTTTTTAAACGAAGATTAGTGAAGCTCTATATGAATTACTGGCTGATTGCTTTGATTTTTATTCCCATTGGAACGCTTTTGATGGGGCGCACCCTTGAGGGTGTTTTTGGAGAGTATGCTTACTTTAAACTGCTCATTCAGATGCTTGGACTACATATGTATACCAGTGTTGGTTATGGGTACAATGCGACATGGTGGTTTATGAGCCTTATTATCGTGCTTTATGCGATTTTTCCATTGGTGTTTCCTTTGACGCAGAAGTTTAAATTATGGTTTTTAGCCTTTTGTGCTGTTTTACTTTTTGTTCCCATTCCTTTAGTCAATGACTGGATTTTTCCTTTTGCCGTAGGCGTGTATCTTTCTCAAAATGATGGTTTTGTACGGATGTTTGGGTGGTTGCAAAAGCAAGGCAATGTAAGATTTGCAATTTTATTAGTATTGACCATTTTTGTAGCATGGTATAGGCAAAATGGTTGGTTGTTTGATAGTGTGAGAGCCGATACTTTTTTTGGAATACTGCTCATTTTATGGACAACAGAGTTGGTTTTAGTCTCTTCTTATGCTAAGAAAGCTTTTGAATTTATAGGGGTGCATTCGTTTAATATCTTCTTGTTTCATACTTTTATCTATTACTACTATTTCCCCAATTTTATTTATAGCTTTCACTATCCTGTATTAATTTTTGCAGTACTACTTGGTATTTGTTTGGTTATTTCAGTAGGAATAGAAGCGTTTAAAAAGAAGATTAATTTCGATAAGATTTTATAGCTTACATGTAAGGGCTTTCCAGCCCTTACTATTTTAGTTGGTGTACTGACCTTGAACGGTTTTGCCACCGTCCATATTATTAAACTCAGCACTTTCAATCCAATGGGCTGGAGAAGAAACATACTCAACAAGGTTTTCAAGTAAGACCATATGTTGTCGCTCTTCTTCTGCAATGCGCAAAAATACTTTTCTTTGCTCGTCATCTTCTAACATCAAAGCTTTTTCCGTATAAAACTTATAGCTACTCTCTTCTGAAAGAAGTGCTCTTTTATAATATTCCACTTGGTCGTCACTAAATGAATAGTTTTTGTTTTCATCTCTCATCTTTTGAAAAATGGTTTTGGCATGAGAAAAGACATCAACTTGTGTTTGTATGGGAAGATTTTGGCTCTTACTCATCTTCTCAAAGACAACAAAATGCTTTACTTCTTCTTCTGCAAGCATGTTTAGGATTTGTTTTAAGCCGACATCATCAGCTTTTTCAGCAAGTTCTCTATAGTATCGCTCACCATCTTTCTCAACTTTCATCGCATATTCATAGACATTCATTGAAGACCCCTTTTTGTTAAAAATCTACATTCATTTTATACGAAAGCTATGATAAATACCTGATAAAGAATAAAGACTAATTAAGTATCAAAAGTAAAACAACAAAGAAGTGTAAAATGCTCCCACCAAGGACAAAAAAATGCCAAATGGCGTGGTTAAGATAGAGTCCATCCCAAATATAAAAGAGGATGCCAATGGTGTAAACCAGTCCACCAGAGACCAGCAAAGAGAGTGTAAGCCCATCCAAACTCTCCCATAAAGGTTGTGCAACAACGATAACCATCCAACCTAAAAGGGCATAGAGAAAAAGAGAAAAACGCGTAAAGCGTCTTGGATAAGTAACTTTGAGCGTAATGCCAAAAAAAGCAATGCCCCACGCAACGCCAAAAATCCACCAACCAATACTTCCTTTTAACCCCAAAAGAGAGATAGGCGTATAGGTTCCTGCAATAAGGATATAGATGGCGCAGTGGTCAAGTTGTTGTAAAATAGCTTTAATTTTAGGAGCTAAGATAGCATGGTAAAGTGTTGATGCGCCATACATGAGGATGAGCGAAATACCAAAAACAATGGCACTTGCGATTTTTGCACCATCGCCACTTTGAGAAGCAAATACCAAAAGCATCGTCAAAGCACTAACACTTAACAACAGTCCAAAGCCATGGGTAATAGCATGCCAAATCTCTTCAGCAGTGGTGTAGTTAGTCATTCTTTTCTTCTCAATTAAGGTTGTTTTTTTAATTATACTTCATTTAAATAGTAAAAGTGTTAAAATAAAAAACTTGATTTATAAGGACAAACTTATGCTTGATATAAATACACTTTTGATGTTTACACTCGCTTCTACACTCCTCGCACTCTCTCCTGGACCTGATAATATTTTCGTCTTAACTCAGTCGATGGTTAAAGGCGCAAAGTCTGGTGTTATCATCACTTTAGGGCTTTGTAGCGGACTTATTTTTCATACGAGTGCTGTGGCTCTTGGCGTTGCAGTCATCTTTCAAACTTCACTCCTTGCTTTTAATATTCTTAAAATGGTAGGCGCTGGTTATCTCCTTTATCTAGCCTATATGGCATTTAAAGATGCGTCTAAAACAAGCTTACATGTAGACCAAAAACCCCTCTCTTTGTGGGCGATGTATCGAAGAGGTGTTTTTATGAATGTGACTAATCCTAAAGTTTCGATTTTTTTCTTGGCTTTTTTACCGCAATTTACCAATCCCCAAAATGGATCTCCAACACTTCAAATTTTCACACTAGGCGCTATTTTTATGCTTTGCGCATTGGTCGTTTTTAGTCTTATCGCTTTTTTATCTTCCAAAATTGGTGCTTGGTTTACTCAAAGTAAAAATGGAGAAAAGATTTTAAATAGGCTTGCAGGTACCATTTTTGCAGCCCTCGCCCTTAAACTTGCATTGACGCAACGATGAAATCCTCTATCTTTTTTGCCATTGTTATCTCTTTGGTTGGAGGCGTGTTACTTATCGAACTTTTTTTACAAAAAGTTTTTGGTTAATATAAAAATGTCATATGTTTGTTGCTCGCCGTCGTGTAAGATAAATTAAATTGTATAGGGAGTAGTGAATGAAAATAGGTCTTTTTATCCCCTGTTTTATGAATGAGTTGTATCCTGAAGCCTCAATGGCAACCTTGAAGGTTTTAGAAAACTTGGGGCTTGATGTTGAATATCCCATGGAGCAAACCTGTTGTGGACAAGCCCAAGCCAATACAGGCTGTGCTAATGAAACGAAAGTTTTAGCAGAGCGCTTTTTCAAAATCTTTAAAGATTATGATTATATCGTAGCCCCTAGTGGAAGTTGTGTGAGTATGGTCAGACACAATTATGCTCAGTTTTTAGAAGGTGTGGATGGATTTGAGCGTATGCGAAGCCATACTTATGAGCTGATTGAGTTTTTACATGATGTTATTAAACCTACTTCGATGAACGCAACATTTAAGCACAAAGTAGGTATCCACAATAGCTGTCATGCGCATAGAGAATTAGGACTTGCAAGTATGAGTGAGCGGAATGTCCCCGAATTTTCCAAAATCAAAAATCTTTTAGATATGGTTAAGGGCATTTCGTATAGTGAACTCACACGAAAAGATGAATGCTGTGGTTTTGGTGGTACTTTTGCTGTGAGTGAAGAGGCGATGAGTGTGGCAATGGGGCGCGCAAGACTACAAGACCATTTAGATGCAGGGAGTGAATACATCACGGGTGTTGATATGTCTTGTTTGATGCATATGCAAGGTGTTATCGATAGAGAAAAAATGCCGTTAAAAACAGTTTATATCGCACAAATCTTAGCAGGAGATGTTTCATGAGCCAAGGACACCCACAACTTGCAGAAAAATTTGCGAGTAATGTAGAGAGAATGAAGTGGCACGATAAAGCATTATGGTTTGTGCGCCTTAAAAGAGATGTGCAGTCTCAAAGTATCGATGAGTGGGAAGAACTTCGCAGCACTGCTGATAAAATCAAAGCCCATACTTTATCCAATCTTGAGACCTATCTTCAAGCGTTTGAAGAAAATGCATTAAAGCGAGGCATTAAAGTTCACTGGGCAAAAGATGCCAAAGAGCATAACCAAATTGTTTTAGAGATTTTGCAAGGGTGCAATGCCAAGATGATCGTCAAAAGCAAATCCATGCTCACCGAAGAGTGCCATCTCAATCCTTTCTTAGAAGAACACGGCATCGAAGTGGTGGATACGGATTTGGGAGAGCGCATCGTTCAGTTTAGAAATGAGCCCCCATCCCATATCGTACTTCCTGCCATTCACCTCAAAAAAGAGGATGTGGGAACAACTTTTGAGCATTTCTTAAAAACTGAAAAAGGAAACTGTGACCCTACTTATCTTACCCGCGCCGCAAGAGCGCATTTACGAGAAAAGTTTTTGAGAGCTGATGCTTCTATGACGGGTGTGAATTTTGCCATTAGTGAAACGGGTGGCGTTGTGGTGTGTACCAATGAGGGCAATGCCGATTTGGGTGCCTCTTTACCAAAAGTACATATCGCGTGTATGGGCATCGAAAAAATTATTCCTCGTTTAAAAGATTTAAGTATTTTTACACGCTTACTCGCACGAAGTGCCACAGGTCAGCCTGTTACCTCGTATACTTCACATTATCACGCTCCTGTTGAAGGAGGAGAAATGCATGTGGTTATCGTCGATAATGGCAGAACAAAAATTTTAGCCAATGACAAATATATTAAATCATTACAATGTATCAGATGTGGGGCTTGTCTTAACACTTGTCCGATTTTTAGAAGAAGTGGTGGATACAGTTATGGCTATACGATTCCAGGACCTATTGGCTCGACACTTGGACCTAGTCGTGATTTGAAAAAATATGCTTCTTTACCTTTTGCCTGTTCACTGTGTGCTTCATGTACCAATGTCTGTCCTGTACAAGTCGACTTACATCAAGAGCTTTACCTAAGACGCCAAGATGTCGTCGAAGCTGGACATCTTGACCCAACTAAGCATAACATTTTAAAGATGGCAACATGGTTGATGCGTCATCCAAAATTGATGGATTTTGCA
>JAQWCT010000011.1 GCA_028705785.1 Sulfurospirillaceae bacterium
AGATACTACGCTTGTACTTATCATCGGTTTATTTGATTTACTTGCGATGGTTCGCCTTAGTGCAGCGGATTCTTATTGGTTGGGGTATGAAACTGAGGGTTATGTCTTTGTAACTTTCATCTTTTGGGCATTTTGTTACTCTATGTCTAACTTTAGCCAGCGACTCGAAAAACGATTTAATACTAATTTACGATAGGAAAGACAAATGCAAGACAATAATATTATAGAAATTAAAAATTTAAATAAATGGTATGGCGATTTTCATGTTTTAAAGGACATTAATTTAACCGTTAAAAAAGGTGAAATTATCGTTGTTTGTGGGCCATCTGGTTCTGGAAAATCAACACTTATTCGTTGTATCAATCGTCTTGAAGAGTTTCAAGAGGGACAAATCATTGTGGATGGCATTGAACTGTGTGATGATGTCAAAAAAATTAAGGCTATTCGTGAAGAAGTAGCGATGGTTTTTCAACATTTCAATCTTTTCCCCCATCTTTCCATTGTTGACAATCTGACTTTAGCGCCTATTTGGGTTAAAAAGATGCCACGCAAAGATGCTACGGCTTTGGCGATGAAGTATTTGGAGCGTGTTAACATTGCAGAACAAGCTTTAAAATATCCCAATCAGCTCTCAGGTGGACAACAACAACGCGTTGCAATAGCCAGAAGTCTTTGTAAAAATCCAAAAATTATGCTTTTTGACGAGCCAACTTCTGCACTTGACCCTGAAATGGTAGCCGAAGTTTTGGATGTTATGATAGAATTAGCGCGTGAAGACAAAACGATGGTGTGTGTCACACACGAAATGGGTTTTGCAAAAAAAGTAGCTGATAGAATTATCTTTATGGACGCTGGACAAATTGTTGAAGAAAATACCCCTGAAAATTTCTTCAAAAATCCAGAATCAGACCGACTCAAGCTCTTTTTAGAACAAATCCTTTCACATTGATTTTGTTTACATGTAAGGAGATAAGATGGATCAGTTAATACCTGTTTTGATGATTGTTGGGATGGTCGCTTTTGTGATGATACGACAAATAGGAAAAATCACAGGCAGCATAGAAACAAAACAAACAGGCTCATTTGAAAAATATGCCAAGTTTTCTTCAGTCATTCAAGAGCATGTGCGAGAAATTAAACAAAGCATTGATACTTCTAAAGAAAAAGAAAATCCAAAATTCCGCTTAGTTGAGGGAAGAAATGAAAATCAAGCGCTTGAAAAGCTCTCTGATTTTATCCGCAAACTGGTCTTCTTTGAAACGATGATGGCAAAGCAAAAAAATCCTAAAGAGATTGAAGCTGAACTTTTTGAAGTTTTAAATGGACTGGAAACTTTTCTCAAAGAGTTTTGTGAAGATGGAGAAAATCTCTCAGAAGAACTCAGAGAAATCCTCTTAAATGCGTATGAACAACTAGAAAATTAAATTAAGAAGAGCTGTTTGGCTCTTCTTATAGCTCTTCTTTAAACAAGTATCCTGCATCTTTTAAAAATCCACGAATAGCTTCTTGATGTTCAACACCTTTGGTTTCTAAAATAATTGTAATTTGCGCATCACCATAAGAAAGTTTGGTGGAAAAACGGTCATAATCAATTTGAATGATGTTAGCATTGGCATTTTTAAACAAGTCTGTCAGACGCATCAGTGAACCTGGTTTGTCAATAAGTGTGATAACAAGCTTCATTTTACGATGCGACTTGATAAGACCTTTTTCGATGATGACAGAGAGCATTTGCACATCGATGTTTCCACCACTTAGCACGGCGCCTATCTTCATATCTTTGTCGAAACTAAATTTTTGATGCATGATGGCGGCAACACTCGCAGCTCCACCACCTTCAACAACTAACTTTTGTCGCTCTAAAAGAAACAAAATCGCCGCTGCTATCTCTTCATCATCCACTTGGACGATTTCATCCACACACTCTAAAATGTGCGCTAAGTTTGATTCACTCACATCACGCACAGCGATACCATCTGCGATAGTTCGTACACTTGTAGAATTGATAGCTTTTTTAGCTTTAAAAGACTCAAACATCGCTGGTGCACCAGTTGCAGTCACACCAATAACTCTTACTTTTGGGTCGATTTGTTTGATGGCAGAACTCATTCCGCTGATAAGCCCTCCTCCACCGATAGGGATAACAATGATATCAAGGTCATTAATCTCATCAATCATCTCTAAAGCTACAGTTCCTTGCCCTGCGATGACTTTTTCATCTTCAAAAGGGTGGATGAAGGTAAGACCATGTTCTTTAGCATAAATAAGTGCATAAGCATAGGCTTCATCGTAATTATCACCATGCAAAATAACTTCAGCACCTAAAGAGCGCGTACCTGTTACTTTTAAAAGCGGTGTCGCTTCAGGCATGATGATAGTAGCATTAATACCAAAGCTTTTGGCACTATAGGCTACTCCTTGAGCGTGATTTCCAGCACTTGCGGCAATAACACCTTTTTTACGCTCTTCTTTGCTTAACGAAGCGATTTTATTATAAGCACCTCGAAGTTTGTAAGCACCTGTTATTTGTAAATTTTCTTTTTTAAGATAAACCTCTGCCCCAACCTCTTCACTTAAAATAGGTGCTAAAGCGCACGGTGTTTTAATGGCTGTTGTGCTGATTTGGCGTTTTGCTTTGACGATTTCACTGAGTGCTATCATTTCATAAACCTTTCGTACTCTATCTTAGTACATTTATTTTGTACGGCTATTAAACCATTTTCTTTTGCTTTTTGACAAGCAGCATTATTGACGATGCCTAGTTGTAACCAAAAAACTTTGATATCGTCTCTTTTTAAAACTTCTTCGATTAAACTATCTGCAATTTCAGGTTTGCGAAACATATCGACCATATCAACGGGTTCGGTGATGTCAGATAAACTACGATAAACTTTTTCACCAAGAATCACATCTTCTTTAGGATAAATAGGATAAATCTTAAAACCATGGTCTTGCAGATACTTGGCAACTTTGTGACTATCTTTAGTAGGATCTGGGGAGAGACCAATGATAGCAATGCGCTTACATGTAAGAAAAATTTCTTTCATTTCTTGTGCATCGTTAATATTAATGGTAGGTATAGGGCATTCCATTGTTCCTCCTTGTAAAAATAAGTGACAATAATACCACAGCATAACTTTTTATATAATTATTGTCATAGTTATGATAAAATCAAAGATTATTTTGAATTATAAGGATATCCAATGTTTCTCAATGCCATTAGCATTAAAACTAAAGGCTGGGTTTTGGCACTTGCCACGCTTTTTGGTTTTTTAGGAAATATGATTTTAGTTGGTTTTTTATTGGAAGGTACGGAGCGAACCATATTGATGATAGGTTCTGCTTTAGGAATGGTTTTCTTTTTTGTTTTCACACGAGTTATGGTCATGAGCATAACCAATTCTATCGATGCGCTCTCCGTTATTACGCTTGACTTGGCGCAAGGTAGTGGTGACCTCACAAAAAGAATTAAGCTTAAATCCAAAGATGAGATAGCTTCTCTCTCACATAATATCAATCAGTTTATCGAAAAAATCCACCTCACAGTGAGTGCTTCTACGCTAGCATCAAAAGAAAGCTCTTCGATGGCAAATCAATTTTCTACTGTTTCACAAGAGATAGAACACCGTATTGAAGATGAATTGATTTTTGTCAAAACCACAAAAGATTTGGGTGACTTCATGAAAAATGAACTCGAAAAATCAATGATTAGTGCTACCCAAACAAGTGAAGATATTCTTATTGCTTCTGAAACCTTGAATAACACGGCTAAAGAGGTTAAAAAACTCGCTCAAGATATACAACGAGCCTCTGAGGTTGAAGCTATCACTTCAGATAAACTTTCCGAGCTGAGTAATGATGCCAATCAAGTTAAAAATGTTCTCACCGTCATCTCCGATATTGCCGACCAAACCAATCTTTTAGCCCTTAATGCCGCTATCGAAGCCGCCAGAGCTGGAGAACATGGACGAGGATTTGCCGTTGTTGCAGATGAAGTGAGGAACTTGGCGGAGCGAACACAACGAAGCCTTGGAGAAATCAATGCTACGATTAATGTCATCGTCCAAAATATCATGGATGCGAGTGGACAAATGGTTAATAACTATCAATTTATCGAAAAAATAGCTAATAGTTCGCAAGTTGTTGAAAAAGACATCAATCATGCCGAATCAGTCATCAAAAATGCATCAATTGCCTCTTTGGAAGCTTCCAATATTTCCAAACAACTCTCCCTTGATACGACTAAGGTTATTGAAAATATAGGCATTATTTATGCGTCGTCTTTACAAAATAGTCAAGGTGTAAAAGGTCTTAATAGTGCTTCATTTGAGCTACTCAAACAGTCCAACGAACTCTCTTCTAGACTCAGTCAATTTAGAATATAATCCTTACATGTAAGGATTATATCTTTCTTAAAATGACGCCTGATTCGATATGTTCAGTATTGGGAAATTGGTCAAAGAGTGCGAAATGTTTGATTTCATACTGCTGAGACAATACTTCAAGGTCTCGCTTAAGCGTGATAGGATTGCATGAGATATAGATAATGTTTTCAAACTGTGAGATAAACGCTAGGCTCTGCTCATCCATACCTGATCTTGGCGGATCTACAAAAACATGACTAAACTCATACTCATCCAAATCAATCTCGCTTAGTCTTCTAAATGGGCGCTCTTTTTTTAAAGCACTGGTTAACTCTTCGGCACTCATACGCAAAAAAGAGATATTTTGAGTATGGTTCAAATCACAATTATTAAGCGCTGAAGCGATAGATGTTTTGGATATCTCCGTGGCAAGTACTTTTCCAAACTTGTGGCTCAGTGGAATAGTGAAGTTACCATGTCCACAGTAAAGTTCTAACAAATCTTTGGTTTCTTTGATGTGAGAGCAAACCCAGTTGATCATTTTTTCATTAACACCACGATTGGGTTGTGAAAAGCCACCCTCAACAATATGATAGCGATAATTTTGACCTTCAATGCAGAGATTTTCTTCAACAAAATCTTGGGAAAGAATGCGTTTGATTTTATGGCTTCGACCTATAACATGAACTTCAAATTCTTGCTCTATAGCTCTAGCCTCTTCTTCCCATGCATCATTTAACGGCTTGTGGTAAATGAGCGTAACGAGTAAGTCTTTGGGCGTACATAAAAATTCTATGGCAAAAAGTTTTTCTCTTAGCTCACTTCGCACAGCAATAAAAGAAATTAAAGAGGGCATCAATGAAGCTATCTTTGCTTCAACTTTTGGACACTCATCAATGCAAATTGAGCCTTTTTTATCAACTCTACCCATCGCATAACTGATACTTTCATCCTCATGCCAAATGCGAAACTCTGATCTTGAACGATAGTGTGATGATGGTGAGGTAAAGACCTCATAATTCTTTACATGTAAAGGTTTGAACAGTGCTGAAATAAACTCTTTTTTTTGCTCTATTTGAGCAAGATAGTCCAAATGATACAGTGTACAACTTCCGCAAACCCCAAAATAACGACATTCCATGAACCCTCTTTAATATGTAAAATTTTATGTATTTATAGTATGATAGATGAAAGCAACCCAAGAAGAGCACCAAAAACACCACCCCAAACAACGAGCCATCCAAGATGTTCTTTCATAAAGTTTTGAACAATCACTTTAACCATCACTGGTGTAAGCGCCTCAAGTCGTTTGTTGATGACCCGTTCTATCGAAGTTAAGATATCGACACTAAGTGATGAATTTTGTAAGTTTTCATTTAATTTATTATTGAATACATCACTTTTTGTAATTTCAATGATGGAAAGCTTTAGTTTTTCACTAAAAGGAGCTCGAAGTCCCTCTAATGCACTAATTCCTCCAAACATCCCTAACATTCCACCAAAGGAAGACTCCATCACGGTTTTAGTAAGTGCATCAAATGCTGGTGAAAAGTCCGTTTGCTCTATCATAGGCGTTAAATCGATTTTTTTTTCCTCTTTAGCAAAAAAATCATCTAGTTGTTCTTTGGTAAAAAACTGGTCCATCATCAAGTTTTTGATAGAGGTTTTAAATTCGTTAAATTGAAGTTGTATAACACCACTTCCATACAAAAAAGGTACTTTTTCAAAGAGCATATGGATAGCTATTTGATTGGTTATAGCGCCAGAGAGTGCAAAAAGACCTGCGAGAAGCGTCCAATGCGCATAAGGTTGCGGGAGTGTAAATGAAATGAGCGTTAAACTCACACTCATTATGTCTGTTGCCCAGCTTTTATCAATTTTTATCATGTATTTCTTCCTTTGAGTGTTTTAATTGTCGTTTATTGAGCTTTGATGTTATCTCTTTAGATTCTTTTGGTGTATATTCATCGCGTAAAAAAGAGGGAAGTTTCCGACCTCTCTCCCCCATGATGTCTTCAATCAATATGGCTTTGATGGATTTTTCTTCATAGGAAAGCACAAAAGTGAGATACCTAAATATCAGCTCACTTAGTCTCTCCAGTGAAATTTGCCATGTGGATTCTGTTTGGCTATAAATCCACTCACTAAAAGCGTAAAATCCTTGATAGACACTTCCCTCACTCCATAAAAGTGGTGCTGATTTTTTGAAGTTTCCACTGTTATACACTAAATCCCAAAACCTCGCAAAGCGTTTCATTTTCTGCATTTGTTCAAATGAGATAAGGTCATTTTTTAAGATGTCATAAGGCGGTTTATCGGAGTAAACCATGCCAAAAAGTTCATCATGGCGAGAAAGTGTCGTTCCTGAGAGCTTTTTAAGGATACCGATTTGGATTTCGCATTGTGTGAGCGAGTAGAGCATATCAAGATTTGCCCCAAAACCCTCTATACTCTCTCCTGGTAAACCGATAATAAGGTCTACATGTAAATGTGCTTTGGTTTCATTTTGTAAAAAAGCTAAATTTTCTTCAATTTTAGGGATGTTGAGTCTTCTATGGATATTTTTAGCGATAATGGGGTCGAGCGTTTGGATGCCCACTTCAAGTTGCAAAGAAGCAGGTGCAAATTGGATGATGCGTTCTTTAAGTTCTTTTGGAAAATGGTCTGGAACGACTTCAAAATGGACAAAATAAGGCTCTTTTTTGGAGAGAAAAAAGTCTAAAAGTTGATTGGCATTGCCGATACTAAGGTTGAAAGTACGGTCTATAAATTTAAAATTACGCACACCTCTTTGCCACAGTAGCTCAAGTTCTCCTAAAAATCGCTCTATATGAATATCACGAACTTTTTTATCAATGGAAGAGAGGCAAAACTCACAAGTAAAGGGACATCCCCGACTCGCTTCCACATAACAGTAACGATGTTTGATATCTTGGTCACTATAATACGCATAAGGTAAAATAATCTCATTCATATCGACCATAGGCGCTTTAATAAGTCTCTCATGAGGCAAGTTACCTTTTAAAATCTGTTCGCAAAGTTCATAAAAAGCAACATCTCCCTCCCCTTGAATGATAAAATCTGCCTTACTAAAATCAACACGATGTGGTAGATAACTTGCCTCTGGGCCACCTAGTACAATAGTGATGTGTGGAGCAACTTTTTTCAAGATAGTGATGAGTTCATGCACTTCTAAAGCATTCCAAATATAAGCACCAATACCGACTATCTTTGGATTTTGAGCCAAGATACTTTCGACTGCATCAGACACAGCACTATTGATAACAAATTCAAGGATTTTTGCGCGTGGCTGTAGCTCTTTAAGGTTCGCAAAAAGGTATCGAAGACCAATGGCAGTATGGGTATATCTTGCATTAAAGGTGGTTAAAACTATCTCTATCATCAGCTTTCTTTGGGTTTATTTTTGTTAGAATCTCATTTCAAAATTTGTCGGGGTGTAGCGCAGTCTGGCTAGCGTGCTACCTTGGGGTGGTAGAGGTCGCAGGTTCGAGTCCTGTCACTCCGACCATTTTGAAACTCTTTTATCTCGCGTGTTTTTGTTTTATCTCTTTTTGTGTTGCTTTTCGCACTTCAAGTACTGTAGCTTCAAAAATAACATCAATTCCTGCTAAAGGATGGTTGCCATCAAGGGTAACTGTATCTTCTGTGATTTTGGTGATGGTATAACTTATTTCACTCTCTTGTCCATTTTCTTCATCAATAATCTCTTGAAACTGTTCACCCACAAAGATATCATCATCAAATTCATGTCGCTCTTCTATAACTATTAAACTATCATCGTATTTACCAAAAGACTCTTGAGGCGTCATTTGTACGCGTATGCTATCGCCTACTTTTTTGCCTTCAAGTTCATTTTCAAGCTTTTTAAAGATATCATCATAGCCACCGTGGAGATATATCAGAGGTTCTGCACCACTATCGAGTAAGTTTTTTTCAGTATCATTGACTGAATAATCCAATTTAACAACACAATCTTTAGTAATATTCATATTTTTCCTTTACATGTAAGAAGAAAAGCCACTTTTGAGGGTGGCTTTTAAGATTTAATTTCCGAGTTCGTAGTCTTCAATAAGATTAAAATTGAGGTATTGATAGACTTTGTCTGTCTTGCCCTCAAGTTTTCTAGGCACTAAGCTCATATACTCTTCAACGCTAGGCAGTCGTCCTAAAAGGGCACAAAGGGCAGCAAGTTCGGCACTTCCTAGGTAAACCTTAGAATTAGGTCCCATGCGGTTGTCAAAGTTTCGTGTTGAAGTGGAGAAAACAACAGCACCTTCACGCACACTGGCTTGATTTCCCATACATAAAGAACAGCCTGGAAGTTCTATTCTAGCTCCTGCACTACCAAAGAGTGAATAATAGCCCTCTTCTATAAGTTGCGCTTGATCCATCTTCGTAGGTGGTGCTATCCAAAGCGTTGTAGGTACTTTTCCCTCACCTTTTAGAACTTCACCTAAAGCTCTATAATGCCCAATATTGGTCATACAACTTCCCAAAAAGACTTCATCAATCTTTTTAGGTCTATTGTCATCAGCTAAAATTTCACTTAGTGTTGCCACATCATCTGGATCATTTGGACATGCCAAGATAGGCTCTTTAATATCATCAAGATTGATTTCAAGGATGTGAGCATACTGTGCGTCTTTGTCAGCTTTTAAAAGGGATGGATTAGCAACCCATGCTTTCATTTTGTCTGCTCTTCGTTGAAGTGTTACTGCATCACTATAACCTGCTTTTATCATAGATTCCAATAAAGTAATGTTAGATTTAAGGTATTCAGCTACGGGTTCAATATCTAATGCAACAGCACACGCCGCAGCACTTCGCTCTGCACTAGCATCACTGAGTTCAAAAGCTTGCTCTACTTTAAGTTTCGGCAAGCCCTCGATTTCAAGGACTTTTCCTGCAAAGATATTGACTTTATTTTTCTTAGGAACGGTAAGCAATCCTTGTTTGATAGCGTAGTAAGGAATGGCATTAACAAGGTCACGAAGGGTAATTCCTGGTTGTAACTCACCCTTAAATCTTACAAGCACGGATTCAGGCATATTTAAAGGCATACTTCCCGTTACTGCTGCAAAAGCAACCAGACCTGAGCCTGCTGGAAAGGAGATACCAATAGGAAAACGCGTATGGCTATCGCCACCTGTTCCTACCGTATCAGGTAAAACCATGCGGTTTAGCCATGAGTGAATGACACCATCTCCAACCCTAAGACTTACACCACTTCGTGAAGTGATAAAAGCTGGAAGTGTATGGTGGAGTTTAACATCGCTAGGCTTTGGATAAGCGGCAGTGTGGCAAAAACTTTGCATGACAAGATCAGCACTAAAGCCAAGGGCTGCAAGTTCTTTAATCTCATCTCTGGTCATTGGACCTGTTGTATCTTGAGAACCTACGGTTAAAGTTTGAGGTTCAACATACATATTAGGGCGAACACCCTCTACACCACACGCACGACCGACCATCTTTTGCGCAAGTGTATAACCTACACCTTTTTGTTCACTGGGTTGATCTGGCTTTGCAAAGATGTCTTCGGCGCCCATACCTAAACTCATTCTTGCTTTCATCGTAAGTCCTCGACCTATGATAAGAGGAATTCGACCTCCTGCTCTATACTCATCAGCGATGGTATTTGGTGAGAGTGTAAAGGTGGAAACGACTTTACCATTTTTTTCAATTCTGCCAAGAAGTGGGTAAACATCAATGATATCGCCTGTCTCTAAAGCATCAACATTGGCTTCGATAGGTAAAGCGCCACTGTCTTCTGCTGTGTTAAAAAATATTGGTGCGATGGTTGAGCCTATGACTAAACCACCTGTTTTTTTGTTTGGAACATTGGGAATTTCTCGTCCCATAAACCACTGTATTGAGTTAATACCTGATTTTCGACTACTTCCAGTACCCACAACATCGCCAACATAAGCCACTTCATAGCCTTTGGCGATAAGTTCTTTAATTTTTTCAATAGAACCAGGGAGTCTTTTCACTAACATCGCATTAGCATGAAGAGGAATGTCACTTCTGGTAAATGCTTCACTCGCAGGGCTTAAGTCATCAGTATTGGTTTCTCCCGGAACTTTTAAAACTGCTACAGTGATTTTATCCGCAAGTGGAGCCTTACATGTAAACCATTCGCCATTTGCCCATGAGAGCATGACTTCTTTAGCATAAGCATTGGTTTTTGAAAGTGTTTCAATGTCATTAAAAGAGCCATAGACTAAGGCAGTATGTTTTAGTGCTTCACAGGCTGTTTTTGCAACTGCTTCATCACTTGAACTAAGAGCGTCTACTAGAGGTTGAACATTGTAACCTCCAAACATTGTACCTAAAAGTTTAACCGCTTGAACCGCTGAAATAGCCTTACATGTAAGCTTTTTTTGAGCGATGTCATTTAAAAATGCAGCCTTAACATAGGCTGCTTCATCAACACCTGGTAACACACGATTGGCAATGAGTGAATATAAAAACTCTTGGTCACCCTCTTCTTTTTTAAGAAGCTCAATAACTTGTGCTGTTTTTTTCGCATCTAATGGCAATGGTGGTACACCTAAAGTGGCTCGTTCAGCTGTTTCTTGTGCATATGCTTGTATAAAATCTATCATTACTTTACTCCTTAAATGGGTGTTTATAATATTTCTCGTTGACCTTTTGAGTTTTGAGCTGATAAAATGCCCATAGCCTCAAGTTGTTCAACGATGGTTGCAGCTCTGTTATAACCTATATTAAGTCTTCGCTGGATATAACTAATCGAACTTTTTCGCTCATTGACAACGATAGCCTTGGCTTCATCAAATAACTCATCAATTTCACTGCTAGAGCGGTCACTTGAGCTCACAAAAGCATTATCTTCACTCTCTTTTAAAAAACTCTCATCGTATTTGACGGGGCGTTGTTTTTTGAGGTATTCGACCACTTTATCGATTTCATCTTCACTTGCATAAGGCGCATGAAGTCGTATGAGACCAGAAGAGCCTGGAGGGGTAAATAGCATATCGCCATTACCGAGCAGTGAATCTGCACCACTAGCATCAAGGATAACTTTAGAATCTATCTTTTGTCCTACTTTAAAGCTAATACGAGAAGGTAAGTTCGCTTTAATAAGTCCAGTCACAACATCTACAGAAGGTCTTTGTGTTGCTACTATAAGATGGATACCACTTGCTCTCGCCATTTGTGCCAAACGAGCGATGTAAAATTCTACATCTTTACCACTGGTCATCATTAAATCAGCCAACTCATCGATGATAATCACAATATAAGGGAGCGTTTCAACACCAATCGCTTTTGCTTTTTCGTTATAGTTTTCGATATTTTTCGTTTTTGAGCGACTCATGATTTGGTAACGGCGTTCCATCTCATTAACCATATTTGCCAAAGCGATGATGGCTTGTTTTGGTTTGGTGATGACAGGCGTAAGCAAGTGGGGAATATCATTGTAGATAGAAAATTCCAACATTTTCGGATCTATCATCAAAAAGCGTAAGGTATCTGGTGAATTACGGTATAAAAGAGATAAAAGCATTGCGTTTATACCCACACTTTTACCGCTTCCTGTTGTTCCAGCGATAAGTAAATGAGGTAGTTTTTTTAGGTCAGTCACAAAAGCATTTCCAACGATGTCTTTGCCTAAAGCAATCGTTAAAGGTGAAGATGATTTAAGAAAAATATCACTTTCTAAAATTTCTTTTAAATAGATAGTTTCAATTTTTTGATTGGGAACTTCGATACCAACAACATCTTTCCCTGGAACGGGCGCTTGGATACGAATGGTTTTGGCACGAAGTGCCATAGCAAGGTCATCTTGAAGTGTTAAAATACGAGAAACCTTAACATGCGGAGCAGGTTTAAACTCAAAAGTGGTTACAACAGGACCAGAATAAGTTCGCACTACATCACCATCAATCTTAAAGCGTCTAAGCTTCTCAAGAAGGTCTTGTATTTTTTGGTCTATTTCACTTTCGTTGATATGTACAGGTTTACTAGGGGGATTAGCGAGGAAAGAAAGTGGCGGAAGTCTAAAGTCTTTAGGTTTATCGCACACACCTTGGTCTATTTGGTCGAGAATCTTCTTATTTTCTTCAACTTCACTTAGAATTTCAACTTTTTTAGTATTTTTCGTTTTGATGCTTTTCTTAATTTCCTCAATTTTTTCATTGGTATTTTCTTCTATTTCTTCTAAAAATACTTCAGCTTCTTTTTCAAGTTCCAATCGTTCTTTCATGCTCATCTCTTTTTCATCGACACGATACTCTTTCACTTTCGTTTTATTAAATGAAGGTTTCATAAAAGTGATGATTTCACTGATGCTTGATTCGATTAAAAGTGTCATGGAGAGCGAAAAAATAGAGATAATAAAGAGCCAAACACCCATAATGCCTATAAATCCTATCAGAAGTTCTACAATAGAATTTCCAAAATACCCATTATAAGTACCTTTAGTCACGATAGATTGTGCCATCAAAACAGCAAAAAGTAAAATGCTAGTTGCTAAAAAAACACTGACTCGTCTTTCTGTGAGTCTGCTATCTTTATAGAGTATAAATGAGGGAATAATAAGTAAAAAAGGATAGAAAAAAGCAAGATAACCAAACCATTCTTTGTTCCATTTGCCAAGAAATGCCCCAAATCTTCCTACGATAGAAGCATCTGGTAAGATAGTGGATACCCCTAGAAAAAGCGCAATAGCAATAAAAATAATAAAAAAAGTCTCTTTTAAGATAGGAAATCCTTTACATGTAAATCTAGGTGTTATTATAACAGATTATTTACATGTAATTTAAAAGAGACATAGAATTTATTTTGGAGATGGTTGATAACATCGCTTGATACGAAATACTCACGGTATTAAATTCTAAATAGGCTTCAGCAACATCTACATCGATGACAGAAGAACGAACTGTTTGAACATTAAGGCTAAGATACTCCGCTCTATCACTAGCATTGGTGAGTGAATTTGAATAAGCGCCTATTTTTGTTTGCTCTTTGGTAACATGATCCAAGATATGGTCAATTTTTGTCAATGAGTTTTGGATACCAATATTCCTAGGATCGCTTGATGTGCTATCCATACGGTAATTCCCCGTACGCACAGCTTGTATTGCAGCATCTAAATCTTTAAAAAAGTCAATAGTGGGATTTTCAATCATAACAGAATCATTTGCCATAAAAGAGAGTGCAACACTACTGATACCTGTAAAGTCAGTTGCGCTTTTGTCATATATATTAAATTCAATTTTAGATGTCGAAGTTTTTGTATCAACAATATTAAGTTTTCCTTGATAATCCAAAGAAACTTCAACATTATCTTTAGCGGTACTTAAATAGTGATTATATTCTTCAAGGTTTGCGTTTGTAATTGATTCTTCATAGGAAGCTTGTGCAGCTGCGGATGCAACAGCATCAGGCACGGCGTCAGCTATAACCTTTGCAATACCAAAGTCAATGGCTTTTTGAATATACTTTGCAGTTTCTGTAGATACACCTGCTTTAGCGCTTGTTGTTGCTGCAGCTATAGCCACTGGGTCGGGCGTACCGTCGGTTGATTCGGTAATAGCTGTTTGTATATGGGTTGAAACTCCTTTTTTGGGTAAATTACCAGAAGTAGCCATGCTTATAACATCCATAAGTTGTTGATAAGTCATTTCATCAGCTTTGGTTAGTGTATTTTTAGTATCTCTAGCTCCATTGTAGATAGAAAAAGTTTCATTGGGATTATATAATGGATCAAGTGGATCAGCAGTTGTACTTCCATCACTATTGAGATCGATGGAAAAAGTAGTATCTGTATTGCTAAGATTTAAGATTCCGGTTTGAGCTTTACCATTGATATCTGTAAAATTAAAAACAAGTTGTTTGCCTGCCAAACTACTTACTCCTGCTACATCGACCAATTTAGTAGTTGCAGTAACAAATTGATTGGTAATTTTACTCACTTGAGAAATATTGCTGGTAAGCTCATTTCCATCTTTCTCAAAACCTCTGCGTACATAATTTATTGCATCAGGGAGGGCTTCGCCATGTGCCAATGCATTTGAAGCATTCATAGGCACAATCGAAGTACTATTGGTGGTTATAATAGTATTATTACTAAGTGTCGCTCCACCACCAATTGCTGTCATTAAATCATTAACTGTTTGACCAGATATAGACCCAGTAAGTGGAAATCTTGTACCATTAATATTTAAGTGATCTACATCTGATGGAAAAATATCGGTTAAGGATGTTGCAGTTTCTATTGAAATGTTTGAATCGCCGCTCAAAGGAAAACTTATTTTTAGCTCACCTGCAATACTTGTCGGCATTGTTCGCATTGTCAGGTCAGCGGAAGAAGCTGTCGTTGAAAAATTACTTTTATTGAAAGCTATAATATCCACATTGGGACTTATGGTAAGATTATCAATATTCATGGTTTGTTTTGCATCGCCAGTTGTTCCAGCAGAAGCACTTCTATCAACAGCACCAAAAATATTCATTTCTAAGAGTTGGCTACCTGATTTTAAGTCCTTAACTTCAATTTGACCACGCGCATTTAATGTTGCAGAGACAACTTTGTTGGTAGTAGTATTGCCATAAGCTGATCCAATGTTTTCAAGTAAATCAGAAACTTTTGAGCTTGAATTTATTTCGATAACATTAGAAAAAGTAACACCATCACTTTTTCTGCCAGAGAGATAAAATACTGCTTTAGGGTCATCGGTAGAATCACTATTTGTATCACCAACCATATCGCGAATGGTGTCACTTTCTTTTAAATATACTTCAGAAGCAGCAGTTTTTAAGCTTGTTGTAGTCATCACTTCAGGGTGAAGTTTTGTTTGATTGTACATAGCAACATTCGTTGAGACCGTTCTATTATAATCACCATCTGTGCCTAAAAATAGAGATTTACCATCTAAATTATAAGGTAATTCAACACCTGAACCTACTAAGGCAGTTAAGCTATCTCCATTTCCATTATAAGTTCCATCATCTTGTAGTGGTTTTTGGAGTAATGATGAACCTGAAAAGAGAAATTGACCATTAATAGAAGTGTTTCCAAGACTAACCATATGGTCTCTTAACGCTTGTAGCTCATTCGCAAGAGCTCCTAAACTTGTTGATGAATTGGAAGTATTACTGGCTTGAATCAATTTTGTTTTAAATGAGTCAAGGGCTGTTGTGAATTCGTTAAGTGTAGAATCAGTATTTTGTGAAAATGTCTGAGCTTTTGAACTAGCTTCTTTGACTTGTTCAAGCGTTACAAGCTCAGAATCAAGTCTCATAGTATTGACATAAATAGAACTATCTTCATAACTATTTTGGATTTTCATTTTAGATGACATTTGTTGATTAATGTCATACAGATGTTTCATAGAACTTTGAGTACCCTGCATTGAGGATGAGTATAAAAGTGAATTGGTGATTCTCATAATTTTCTCCATAAATATTCTAATAATGATGTAAGCAAATTTAATTCCCTGTGAAAAATATCGTCGTTTTGGGCATATTCTTTAATTTTCTAATAAATAATATTGTCTTTTTTTAAAAAAAATTGTACAATCCTCGCATTACAACACTTTTATAAGGAATGGGCAATGAAAAAAGCGGAATTTATCCAAGCGGTCTCTGAAAAAGCAGGTCTTTCTAAGAAAGATTCACAAAAAGCTGTTGATGCAGCATTAGAGTCAATTAGCGAGGCACTAGTATCTGGTAAAGATGTAAGTTTTATCGGTTTTGGTACATTTAGTACAGCAGTTCGTGCTGCTAGAAAAGCAAGAGTTCCTGGTACAGATAGAGTAGTTGATGTTGCAAAAACAACAGCTGTTAAATTTAAAGTTGGCAAAAAACTTAAAGATGCAGTAGCAAAAGCTTAGTCTTTCTACTTTTTTTAAAAGCTTAAACATCAGTCTTAACTGGTGTTTAAGCTTTTTTTATGTACAATTCCAAACTTCTTAAAAGTGCCTGAGTGGTGAAATTGGTAGACGCGCTAGACTCAAAATCTAGTATGGAGACATATGCCGGTTCGAGTCCGGCCTCAGGTACCATCCCCTTTAAATCGAACTTCTAAAGCTTTTTTACTCATCATTTAAGATTCAGAAAAAATCTTTTTTTACTACAATTTTACTACAAATGATGCGATTGATTTGATTCCAATGAAAGAAATTACTACGAATGTAGTAAAAATTCAAGGTTGAAAGGAGAGATATTTCCCTCTCCCCTTCTTTTGATACATCATGCCTAAGCCTTTGCAAGCTTGCCTTGCATAGATTCAAATACCTTTTCTGCATAGCCAGCAATACCACTTCCAGCTTCAACCCCAATGTACTCTAACATTCGACCATGAAGTTTGAATAGAACGATGTATGCAACATATACAGAAACAAACATAAAGATAATCTCGCTGATGCTATATATTGCATAGGCTTGAATCATGGTGAACGTGCCTGAGATCGTCTCGCTATCTAAAGAATGTTGCGTAATGTCAGATACAGAATAAATTAGTTCTATAAAGTTATGCCATAAGTAGTATAGAAGTGCACGACAGAACATATAAATATAAACACTCATTACGATAGTGATAGGAGTCAAACCTAAGATGAGTGTTTTTGTAAGGAATTTTATTACACCCCCTACTGCTCGATCATGATTAAAAACCAAAGTCCACACCATGACGGCTGCACTAATGAAAAACGAGATCAAAATATCCAGATAAAAAAAGATAACCTTTAAAATAACAAAGAGTGTTATCAAAACTAACGATATCGTAACAACAATGAATGTGTAAATAAAAATAACAATCATATACGTAGCGATGAATTCAACGATTGAACCAGCTCCACCTATATTGACATGCTTTAGTGCACCAGTGAAGTTGCTAAACATGTTCATACTGGTTGATATTAATGTTCCAACAGAGCCACCAGGGTTAATAACGGTTGTTGCAATACTGCTTATTCCATTCATAATCTGAGGTACGATACCACTTTTGGAAACCATGTCAAACATTTCTGAAAAACCAGGAAACAGATAATAAATTATATAACCTACGGCTGAGCCTATGGTAGGACCTGCAATGTATTTACTGGTAAAATTAAATACAGGGTCAATATTTTCATCTTTAAAGACACCTATTTGTTTTAACGTCTCTCTCCACCAGGAGATTTCTTTGTTTTTTGCTTCCTCCCCTATAGCTTCTTTTAACTGTTTTTCTGCTGCATCAAGCGCAGACTCATTGTTTTTCAGAGTACCCAATGAGCTATTAATAGCCTCAAAGGTCTCTTCTTTAGCATCCGTATATTTGAGAATCTGTTTTGTTTCTAAAATGTGTGTCATTGATGGAACGATAAGAGCGCTAATCCATCCATATTTATTATTTACATTGATGATAAAATTAGTAAACTCATTCAATTCTTTGATATCGGTTGTCTTCAAATCAATGAGATTCTCCGATAAACTATCGTAATGATTAATAATATCGCGATATTCAATAAGATTTTTGGAACTATCGCGCTGGATTTCATGAAACAATGTAGCACACATACTGTAATCGACACTATGAATACCTAAAGGATTGTTAACATCAAAAAAGTTGATGCCCACATTCATTGATTTTGGAGTGTAGTCAGGTAATCCATTATTTTTTAAAAGTTGATTTGAATAATTTACAGCACATGTGCTTTCAAAAAAATTGATTTTATGTTCCAAGGTTTTCGAATTTTGTAAGAACGACTTTGTATCTCGAACAAACTGCTCTTTGACTCCTGTGGGATTGTAGTGACCGTACTCACTACTCACATACTTTAAGTATGAAAACAACGCTGCATCGTTGAGCATGTTAGCCCAATAGGTTCCTGTTTGAAAAATATATCGAAGACCTATCTGAATAGGTGTTGAGTTGTAAGATTCGTTATTGCTCTCTTTATTGGAGAAGTCATATTGATTGGGGATTTGAACGTTACTTGGTACAATAGGAGCTGAGAAACACACCCACGTGAAAAAAATCAAATAAACCCTACGCTGAATATTTGATGTTATTTCATGCTCTCCTACTTTATGTCTAAAAAAGGCATAAAAGGCAACGGAGTACACCACGCCTGCACCAAAAATTACTATGATAATGTTTTTAAAAACTATAGTGATATTATGGGATAGGATGTAATAGTAACCCCAAAATTTCTTATCGAGGCCATCCATAATAGAGAGGATCTTATCCGTTGATGTTGATGTCACAGATCCGTTTTGATTAATACCAGTGGCTGCAAACTCCTCTAGATGTAATGCTCCAGTCGAATCGATGGGGAACTTTCCAAGCAACTCAGGATCAGTTGTGACAACACCAATAAGGAGAGCCCCAAGTGTTTCTGAATGATTGCTGCTTGAATCGATAGCTTTTTTCATATCCAAGCTTGAGCCAAGCTGGTCGTATGTATTGGTGATTTCATTGAGAGCACGAACAAGAGAATTGTTTAAGCTTTTAAAATCGGCACCTACGTTGATTGATGTGTCCAATCTATACAGACCATACGTCCCACTGAGCTGAAGTGAACTCTTTGTTGGGTCTGTTTTATTGATATCTTTTGCTTCCTTCTCAACCATTGGATTGACACGCTTGATTTCGTAATATTGTTGTTTGTTGGCAAAGTTATAAAGACATGTGTATTTTCCAGTCACAAAATCAACATCCTTGATTTGAACCTGATGTTTTGCCTTAGTGTCAATCGAAGTATCTTTGATACTTTCAAGGGATGGACATTTAAACCCTGCTAAGACAGAATTCGGTTTGTTCGTTTGGATGGAACGTGATTTAAGATCTTCTGAGCTTAGATTACTCAATCCTTGAGCGAGAAGTCCTTGATTGAAGTTGACACTGATATCTTTTGTTATTTTGCTCCTATCTGCTTCAATCATATTTTTTTGTAAAGCTTCAATCTCTTGCAGTGTTATAGCAAAAAGATGAATAGAGCACAAAAGTAAAAATACTATGCTACGCATGATGTTTCCTTTACATGTAAATAATTGCTGATGTGCTCTTTAAGAAGAGATAGATCTTTTGGTTTTTCAAATACTGGAATAGAATTTTGAAGAAGGAATGCATGCTCTTCAGAGCTCAGAGCTCTCTTGTTACCTGTAAATAGGGCAGCATTTTTTAATCCATATTTATAAATGATTTCAACACCATTTAGAAAGCCAGGCATCTCATAATCAAGGATGAAAAAATGTGCTGCTACACTATGTAAAAAAAACGCTCTTTCGTTTTCAAAAGCTATAAACTCAACACTATTTTTAGGAAATTGAACTTGTAGCTTTCGCTGCACCAATACTCGTTGCTCTTTGTCATCATCAATAATGACAATTTTCTTAGGATTACTCATGGCATTTCTCCTTCTTCGATTTCAACTTCAACACTCTTATCTCTTGCATGTTGCTCTAAATCTTTTTTGTATAAATCTCTTTTGTACATATCCAAGTCTATTTCTATGTAGGGCTTTCGTCCGATTCTCGTGCTCTTTTTTATAGGCTCCACCTTGCCTAAAAAATAGACTTTATCCAGTGTGTTCAAGTAAAGATGCGTGTATAGTGGTAGATTTTCCACCTCGTCATGATCAATGAAGTGCCGCTCTCTTGTTTCATCCCCTCTTGGTGCTGATTCTTTACTATTTGGCTTTAGGTTGTGGATCTTGAGTTCAACTTTGCCTAGTTCTTTTTGTAAGAACTCTATCACTGCACCATTGCTTCTAAAGACGATGTACGCCAGAACTGAACTCGTTGCAATATCCAAAATCTCTTTTTTAGGTACGGTTTGAACACCAATGACAACTTGTGCTCCTTTGCTACGCAGAAGTGTATGTATTTTAGTTCGGCTCTCTTGATCGAGCTGCAGCTGAAAGTATTCGTCTAGCAAATAAAGTGTAAAATCTGTTGTTGTCTCTGGCTGGCGATGGTGTTCATGAACAACCGTTGCCAAAAAACCAGCATAGAACCCTTCCATTTCTTTATTGTTTTGATGCATAATGTAGGTGTGTTTGTTAGAGAAGAAATCATTGATTGTAAATAACTTTTTTGCATTTGCCGAAGAAGCAGTCCATGCCCAAAATTTCACTGATTTTAATGCTAAGATAAGGTTATTATAAACATCGCTATTTTCTTTAACTACGTCTGTTGCCTTTTGACTTTTAACATCCGTTTCGTAGGCTTCTATCTCGCTTGTGAGTAACTTCCAGCAATCACTTCCTGTGAGATTTTGATCATGCGCTTTTAGATACGTGAGCTCAAACATTTTTTGCAATCGTTCAGCTGCAGAGTTTACAAAAAAACTGTTTTTACCTGGTTCACCACCAGAGACTTGATTGACCATATTTTTAACAAAAACACTCACAATATGATGAAAATTTTTTTCAGCGAAGATATCCCATATTTTCGCATTTTTATCAAATATATTCAGGGTAAAGACACGAATATTATCAACAAGCTCTCGATAATCGCCTTTAGCATCGAGGACCAGGGCTCTATTATAAAGGCCTTTTTGCAACAGTAGATTCCAAAAAAAAACTGTTTTCCCGGAGCCCATTGATCCGAATACAATTAATTGTTTAGTTAAATCGATAGGATCCACACGCCCTTTGACATGGCGAGCAATGAAATGCCTCATATAGCGTTTAACTTTTGTTTTTTTAATAGTAGAAATAGCGTATGTAAAGATATTAAGCTCAAATTTCTTATCTCTAAGTTTTACCCAGACATCATAAGGATAATTCCATTCTCGTCCTGTTAATTTATGTTGTTTTATCACAAAAGAAGGGACATAGAATGCATTTTTTGTACGCATCTCTCCGTCTATATAACGAATTCGAAACGTATCATAAACATACCATGCAGCGAGTGCACCAGCAGCCCACAAAGGCTGCTGCGTAAAGTCAAACTCCATAATCAACTCCTAAAGCTTAGAAGAAGCCGTTTGAGTTAGAGAAACAACAGATTGTACTTTTTCTCCTAGCGTTTTTATGGTGTCGTTTTTTAGAACTTCTACACCGCTTTTAACTGCAGTAGAAACTAAATCTGCTGTGCTCTTAAACATTTCTGCTTGTGGCAGTTCTAACTTGCTAGCGATTTTTTCGATCACGCTTGAAAATGTGACTTCATGTTTGATACATTCCTTATACAAGGCAACAATATCCATCAACTCTTTTGGATTGAGTGTGAGGTGAACATCTTTCGTCAGATTGACTAATAATATCTCTTTTCCTGAATTTTTCATTTTTTCTACATTCTTCAAGAGATCATTTATATGTATTTGTTCTATTCCTAGCTTTTTTGTGGTGTCATTTTTTAGAATTTCGTTAATTGCCGTAGAAACACTATCTGCCATGATCTTAAACATGTTTGCTTGTGGCAGTTCAAGCTTGCTGGCGATTTTTCCGATCACACTTGAAAATGTGATTGAATGTTTGATACATGCCTTACACAAGGCAACAATATCCAAAATCTTTTCTGGATTAATTTTAAGCTGAACATCTTTCGTCAGATTGACTAGTAGCTCTTTTGGATTTTTCATTGTTTTGC
>JAQWCT010000183.1 GCA_028705785.1 Sulfurospirillaceae bacterium
TGCAAAAGCAGGCTATAAAGTCATTGTTACAGGGAGAAGAAAAGAACGGCTTCTTAATTTAAAAAATACCCTTGTGGGTTGCGATATTTTACCCCTTTGCTTTGATGTAACCAACAAAAAAGAGGTTTTTGATGCCATCGCTTCACTGCCAGCTGAATATAAAAATATCGATATTTTGGTCAACAATGCAGGTCTTGCTTTGGGTCTTGGAAAGGCTAATGATGCAGATTTGGATGACTGGGAAACGATGGTTGATACTAACATCAAAGGCCTTTTATATGTCACCAAAGCCGTTCTTCCCATCATGGTAGAGCGAAAAAGTGGTTATATCTTTAATTTAGGAAGCATTGCTGGAAATTGGCCTTATGAAGGTGGCAATGTTTATGGCGCAACTAAAGCCTTTGTCAAACAATTTTCACTTAACCTTCGAACGGATCTTAGAGGAACCAATATCCGCGTGACCAATGTGGAACCTGGATTTTCAAAAACAGAGTTTTCAGATGTAAGATTTAAAGGCGACAAAGAAAGAGCCGATCAAGTCTATAAAGGGACTAAAGCACTTGATAAAGAAGATATTGCAAATGCTATTTTTTCACTTTCACAACTTCCAGCCCATGTCAATGTCAACCGTATTGAGATGATGCCAACCATGCAATCTTGTGGCGGACTTTTTGTAGAGCGAACCTAATTAGAGTTCTTAACAGAACTCTTGACACGCTTTTAAAGCAAAGCTCTAAAAGCTACGCTAACGCTGAGTTTTGCTCGGCGCAAAGCCCGCGAACCTTTGGTTCTTTTACTTCTTAAGTCTAATGATGTATGGGTACATAACGGCGTGTACCCACTATTAAAATAAGCGACCCTACAATACTAACCGATGCCATAACCCCCACAATGGGGAAAAGTGTTCCATCATGCAAACTACTCGCAACAAAGCTCATCAACGCCCCGATACTATACTGCAGTACGCCGATGATAGCGTTGGCAGAGGCACTGATGCTGGGAAAAAACTCTAATGCCAATGCTACTGCATTAGAATAAACAAAGCCTAACATACCTACATATAGCCCTATCAATGGAAAGATAAGATAGATGCTAGCCTCTTTATGAACGAGAAAAAGCATTATTGCGCATAGTGTTTGCACAACTGTTCCAAATCGAAGTAAAGAAAAAGGTTCAAAACGCCTTACCAGTCTTGCATTCACGCGTCCAAAAAGCATCATCATCAAAACATTGGCACCAAAAAAGATGGCAAACAAACTAGGATTGACATGAAAATGCTCCATGTAAATAAAAGAAGATGAAGTGATATAGGTGTACATTCCTGATGTACACAGCGTTTGCGCGATAATAAATATCATCGCGTGCTTATGCCTTAAAACACTCGCATAATTTTTAAGCGGTGTTGCCTTACTTTTTTCTTTTTTAAGGGAAGGAAACCGAAAAGTATAAAGCCACATCGCAAAAAAGGCATAGAGCCCAAGAATAACAAAGATAGCCTCCCAACGAAACAACCCCAATACTGCTGAACCCAAACTTGGGGCAATCAGTGGCGCCATGAGCATCACCATACTAATCAGTGAAAAAACTCTAGCACTCTCTTTGCCACTGAACATATCGCGCACTGTTGCTGAAACATTCACCGTTGCAATGCCTCCACCAAAAGATTGTAAGGCTCTTAAAATCCAAAAAATTTCGATTTGCGTGATAAATGAGAGAACGATACTACTGATACCAAAAAGCAATAGCCCTATGATAACCATCGGTCTTCTTCCATAGGCATCTGATATAGGTCCTCCAAAAAGCTGTCCCATCGCCATCCCTAGAAAATAAAGACTCACGCTAAATTCTACATTAGGAATAGTCGTGTTCAAATCCCGTGCGATGGAGGGAATTGAGGGAAGATACATATCAATGGCCAATGGTGTAATAGCAGCTAAGGAAGCTAGTGTTAAGACAAGTTGTCGTTCGCTGAGTGTAGACATATAAATCCAAAACCTTTTTTGGTGACATTATAGGTTAATGGTCTAAATATTACATTAACAAGACCATTTTATCAGCCGTTTCTTTGTATAATTCCACAAAATAATCAGGATTAAGATATGGCAACCGACCCACTTCATGGTATCACTTTAGAGCGAATCATCACAGAATTGCAAGCTTTTTATGGCTGGGAAAAATTAGGCGAGATGCTCAGCGTCAACTGTTTTAAAACAAACCCTAGCATCAATTCTAGTCTTAAATTTTTTCGTAAAACCCCTTGGGCAAGAGTTAAAATAGAAAATCTCTATCTCAAACATAACAAGCTAAAGTAAGTAATTGCGCTACGAAAAAGCCTTTACCTTTACCGTATTTGGGGTAGTTTTGATGAGTTTTGAATCACTCCTTATTAAAATGACTTCCATCCCTGCACAAAGCTTAACTTTTTATTTTGGGCTTTTGATGTTTGCCTCAACCAATGGGGTGTTATTGATACAACAAAAATCCCATTTTTTCGAACTTTACCAACAAGAATTTAAACCCATCTTACTGAGCGCTCTTTTTATGGGAACAAGTAACTTCTTTTTTGTTCTTGCTATCAAAAACACCACCGTTGCGAGCGCTGTTTTTATTCTTAGTTCTGCTCCTTTGGTGAGTGCGCTTATCGCTTTTGTGCTGTTTCGTACCAAAACGCCCAAAAGAATTTTCATTGCAACATTTTTTGTTTTTTGTGGACTTTTTCTGATTCTTATCGATGATTTAAATGGAGGAAGATGGCAAGGAAATCTTTATGCGTTTTTATGTGTTATCTCATTTTCTTCACTCTTTTCTGTGTTAGAGCGCTATAAAAAAATAAGTCGTCTTGCGTGTATCGGAGGGGGTGGACTGATGGCTGCATTTTTGGCAGGTATCACCTCGGCGATTGTTTTACCTGATGCCTATTCATTTGGAGTGATTTTTTTTATGGGAGCTATTTTAACACCCATATCAAGGGTTTTCATAGGTGTTGGTACAAAGATATTACCCTCATCCGATGTGACACTACTCACTATTATTGAAACCGTTTTAGCCCCGATTTGGGTGTGGATATTTTTAAGCGAAACACCTACCCCCAACACACTTTGGGGTGGTGTTATCATCATCATTGCGCTTGTACTTAATGGTATTGTCGCACATCGAAGTTTTAAGCGTGAGCATCCGAAGTATTAAGTTGTCCGTAAAGTGCGTTAAGGTCGCCTAAAACCCATGCATCGATAATCTTTTCATTTTCAAATTTAAAAAACGAAGCCCCTGAATAACGAATGCGGTTACCCGTAGGCTCAAACCCAAAAAGCTTTCCACTATGTGTTCCTGTATAAACAACCCTGACAGCTGCCTTATCGCCCTCAACTACTACATCTTCAATCACATGATAAAGGTTGGGAAAAGCACCAAAAAGCATTTTTGCATAATCACAAAAGCCATTTATCCCCTCTACTCTCATACCTAGTGAGCCACGAAAACTGATATTGGAGTGCAAAAATTGATGTGCACTTTCAAGCTTTTTTTCATTCCAAAGCACATCATAATACTCTTCAACAAGTTGTCTTGGTAATTTTGCCATCTATTTTTTTTCCTTTATTGGGACATCTTTGACTGGTGCTTTATGGGCAGGTTGCGCTTGTCCCTCATACCAACCCTCATATTCATCGTACTCAAAACTAAAAACTTTATCAAATCCTCTTGCTTCTAGTTCTTTGTCGATATTTTGAGGGCTTACCCCCTTTTTCTTGCAAATCTCCATGATATCTTCGATATCTTCTTCTGGGATTCCACCATAACGCATCTCTACAATCGCTTCATGAACCGTCATATCGTATTCTCATCCAAAAATAAAACCCAAAAACTTGGGAACTTTGCCATTTGAGTTTTCACTCAAACACCGCCATGCCATAACTTTATAAAATTATAATCACTTTTTGAAAAAAAATAGCTAAAATTTCGTATGAAAAAAATCATTTTTTATTTACTTATCCTTTGTACATCGCTTTTTGCCGTGCAAGAGTATGAAGTTTTTATCAGACAGTATCAAAACAGTGATGGCAAACTATTTGTCACACTTCGAAAATGGCGCGATAAGGAAGAGATAAAATACCTTCTTGCCGATACCCAAACACTTCAAACGGCTATCGCCACATTACAAAGCCATCAACTTTTCCCGCTAGATGCTCGCTTTGAAAAAACCAATTTTGCCCATATCTTGTATCAAAAAGGTGTTTTAAGTGAAGCCATTGCACCTGTGTCAAAGTCCATTTTTCTCACCATGGATATGTGTCCGTCTCAAAAAAAAGGCTATGAGAGCGAGTTTATTGCGCGCCTAACACAACAAAATGGGAAAACGCCCATTGCCATTGCGATTACTTCCAAATGGATAGAAAACCATGAAGATGCTTTCAAAGAAATTGCGCAAAATCCCCAGTTAGACATCACTTGGATAAACCATTCTCATACACATTTTTACGATAAATTGCTCAAAGACCATGAAAATTTTATGTTACATGTAAGCACGGATGTGAAAAAAGAAGTTTTGGAGTTGGAAAAAACGCTTATTCAAAGAGGGGTGACACCTTCTATATTTTTTAGATTTCCTGGATTGATATTTGATGAAAAGTTATTAAAAAAAATTAAGGAAACTTATTTTCTCGTCCCTATTGGCTCTCACGCATGGGTAGCAAAAAATGAGAAAATCCAAAATGGAAGTATCATTCTTATTCATGGTAATAAGAATGAACCACAAGGAATAGAGATGTTGGAAGAAAAACTCCCTTCCCTTGTTAAAAAATACACTTTTAAATCTCTTGCGGAAGCTTTTCAATAATCCTTACATGTAAAGCTTATTCGTAGTATTCGCTATCTAATTTATCGGTCACAAACATATGCCCTGGTGAATGCGTTATCGCAAAAGGGAGTTTCATCTTAGCAATTACATTTTGAGGTGTCACACCACACGGCCAAAAAAGTGGTATTTCATCTTCTTTGATGGCAATGCTATCTCCATAATCAGGATGCGCCACATCATTGATGCCTATCATTTCAGGGTAACCTACTTGGATGGGTGAACCATGCATCCGTGGGAAGTGACTGGTCACCACACACGCATCTGCCACTTTTTCTTTTTTGATGGGGCGCATACTCACCACCATCTCGCCACTAAAACCATCCACTTCTTGAAGCTTGATGTTAGTACGATACATCGCCACATTTTTTTGCTCATCCACATGACGCAGTGGCATC
>JAQWCT010000184.1 GCA_028705785.1 Sulfurospirillaceae bacterium
CCAAGACCTAGATGTTCACCTCGACCTTTGTCTGTGATTTGCCACCTTAAAGGGTTTCCTTTTTCATCTAACATGTAAGGTTTTTGAAAAACGCTAAAAGAGGATGGTTTGTAGTCTATCCCTTTATGGTTACTTAATACTTGGGGGATTAAAATGTGGTCGAGTGTGCCTTTTTTCTTTCCAAAAACATGTGAATATCGCTCCCTCTCAGCCAACTCATACCACAAGTTATAATGGCTCATTCCTTTATCTCCTGCTTTAAGAACATTCACTAAAGCCATACCCCAGTCATCTTTTTCGATTTTATAAGGCGCATTTAAATCGCCTAAGATGATGTATTCATCACCACTATGTTTTTTAATCAAGCCATTTAAAGCCGCAGCATACGCCATTCTCTCTTCGACTTTTTCTTGACCTGCGGGCCAGTGATTGAGATATAAAACCAATGTTTTTTGCTCAATTTTAACACTAATGCGATGAATTCCCCTTGCTTGGTCTTTAATCATCAATGATTCTTTAGAGGTGATAGGAAAACGAGATAGCAGAGCACTTTCTATCGAACTTCGCTCTTTTTTTGACGGGTAAAAAATATAAGGATAGGCTTTATCTCCTAGCGCAAGATTAAGTTTTTTGAGAACATTTTCATTTTCAATCTCTTCAAGTGTGAGAATATCAGCATCTAAATCTTTGATGACTTTTGCGATATTATCTAGTTTCTTTTGAAAATTTTGCTCGTTCCATTGGTGTTTGTTATGCGGAATATACTCTTCATATTCATGTCCATCATGGGCTAAATCAAAGAGGTTTTCAACATTGTAAGTCGCCACTTTGAAGTCTAATGCCCAGACCAAAAAGGGCGTACACAGCAACCATAAAAAACGCATTAATGGCTATTGCCTGACATGGGCTCGTATTCGCCTGATTCGGTGTTGAAGTATTCTAACTCTCCTGTTTCTAAACGATAATACCAAGCTCGTAAAAATAACTCACCCTCATCCACGCGTCGTTGTACATCGGGATAAGTTAGAAGGTTTTTGAGTTGAAATAAAACAGAAATTTTTTCTGTCAACTCCAACCTTGCCTCTTCGGTAATATTTTTATTCATTTTAGTTGAAACATAATTTTTGGCATCCAATCCCAACTCCAACCATTTCTTTACATGTACCAATTTGATATCCGTGATTTCTGTATCCATCGCAAGAATAGCACCACAATGCGAATGCCCACAAACAATGATGTCCGTCACCCCTAAAACAGAAGTCGCATACTCAACGCCTGCTGCTGTTGCATGGTAGTCATTATCGGGCGCAAAAGGAGGAACAAAATTGCCGATGTTGCGCAAAACGAACAACTCTCCCGGTTCAGAATCCGTAATCAGCGTAGGATTGATTCGTGAGTCACTACACGCAATAAATAAAACTTTAGGATGCTGACCATTTTTGACAAGGTCTAAAAATTTGTTTTCATATTTTTTAAATTTTGTATCTTTAAATTTTTCATAACCACTCACAAGATCTGCTATTTTCATACTATTTTTCCTTGTTTAAAGATGCGGTATTATACAAAAACTGCATGAAAAAGAAATTACAAGGCTTAGAGGGTTATAATGACATACTTAAATTTAAGGAGCAAAAATGAAACAATACCAAACCTATGTTTGTCATAAATGTGGCAATGAAGTTGAAGTTCAAAAAGTGGGTGGAGGGAAACTCGTCTGCTGTGGTCACGAGATGGAGTGTGTTACAAGCAACCTAACAGCCGTCAACCTAATGAAAGCTTTTGCAGGCGAATCACAAGCTCGCAATAAATATGAATTTTTTGCAGACATCGCAAGAAAAGAAGGTTATCACGATATCGCCGAACATTTTCAACGCGCTGCTAACAATGAAAAACACCATGCAAAAATGGAATTTGCACTTTGCCATAAAATGGTTGATGGTGCAGAATTTGGCGATACTATCGCAAACCTTAAAGCGGCAAGAGATGGTGAAAGCTATGAAAATATCACCATGTATCCTGACTTTGCAGCGATTGCTAAGGAAGAGGGATTTAATGAAGCAGTCGCTTTATTTAAAGGCATTGGTAAAATCGAAGTTGAACATGAAAATATGTACAAAGAACTTTTACACCGCCTTGAACATGGTGCAGAATTTTTAAGTGAAAATGATGATGAAGAGTGGATTTGTGAAGTTTGTGGACATATTCACCGTGGTAAAAAGCCTCCAAAAGCCTGTCCAGTTTGTAAGCATGAAGAAGAATATTTCTCACGCCTAAATTCAAAGAAGTAGGAAAATATGCCAGAATTTACCCATGTCAAAATCGTTAAAAAAGCTAATGTCTATTTTGATGGCAAAGTAACGAGTAGAACCATCAAATTTGAAGATGGCACAATGAAAACATTAGGCTTTATGCAAATTGGAGAATTTACATTCAACACTCAGCACCCAGAAATTATGGAAATCTACACAGGTGAGTTAGAAGTCTATCTCCCCGGTGTGAGCGAGCCTCTTTATATCAAAGGGGAAGGTGTTTTTGAAGTACCAGCAAACTCAAAGTTTACTGTACATGTAAAGGCTCCAGTCGATTACTGTTGTTCTTTTGTCAAATAGCTTCTCACATAGTTTTCAAAGTCTTCTACATTCAAGGGTTTACTAAAGTAATACCCTTGAACTTCATCGCAACTATTTTCCTTTAAAAAGTCCAATTGCTCTTTTGTTTCAACGCCCTCTGCGATAGTTTTTAACCCCAAACTCTTACCAAGTGTAATGATAGTAGTAACAATAGCCCTATCTTCAGTATCAACGCCAATGTCACGGATGAATGATTGATCTATTTTAAGTTTATACACTTTAAAGCGTTTCAAATAACTCAAAGAAGAATAACCTGTTCCAAAATCATCAATGGAGAGACGAATACCTTGTGCATTGAGTGTATTCATAATTTGTACAGCTTTGAGAGGATTTTGAGCGGCAACACTCTCTGTAAGTTCTAATTCCAGATAACAAGGTGGTAATTGCACTTCATCAAGGATGGTTGTCACCAATGAAGAAAGATGTTCATGATGAAACTGAACAGCTGAAAGATTGACTGCAACAATCATAGGAGGAAATCCCATATCAATCCACTGTTTCATCCGCATAGCTGCATTTCTTAAAACCCATTCACCGATAAGAAGAATCTGCCCACTCTCTTCTGCAACAGGGATAAATTCACTCGGTGAGATGACGCCAAGCTCAGGATGTGTCCATCGCAAAAGTGCTTCAGCTCCAATGATTTTTCCATCACTCAAAGAAATTTGAGGCTGATAGTGTAAACTTAATTCACCCCTCATATGGGCATATCGTAGCGCATTTTCAAGACTTAAGATTCTTGCCGAGTGTTGTTGTATCTCTGTCGTATAAAATCTATAACGATTTCTTCCATTTTCTTTAGCAAGATACATTGCAGCATCTGCACATTTAAACAGTGTTTCCATGTCTGTGCCATCTTCTGGAAACATGGCTATACCAATAGAAGCTGTGATTACCAGTTCATTTTCGTTGACTTTAATCGCTTGCTCAATGGCTTGAAGTAATTTTTTGGCAACATGAGCAGCACCCTCAGCGGTGACATTAGGAAGAACAAGCACAAACTCGTCACCCCCTTGTCGTGAGAGTGTATCTTCTTCTCGAATTAAGTTTTTAAGCCGTTTGGAAACTTCAATTAAAAGTTGATCACCAACCGCATGTCCAAGAGAATCATTAATATTTTTGAAGTGGTCAAAATCTAAAAATAAAATAGCCAATTGCTCTTTTTTACGATTTGCTATACTCATATCATGGTTAATTCTTAGGTTTAAAAGCATTTTATTGGGAAGTCCTGTGAGAGCGTCAGAATATTCAAGCTTTTCTATCTTATCTTCGTTTTCTTTTCTTTTGGTGATATCCCTAGCAATGCCAAGAATACCAATGATATCACCACTGATATCACGCACAGGTGTTTTAATAGTCTCAAATAAACCTCTATAGCCATCTTCTTTAAATGTCAACTCCTCTTCATTACTCATAGGCATTTGAGCATGCATAGCAATCATATCATAGGCTCTAAAAAAGTTTGCTAGCGAAGAATCTACAAAATCATAATCACTTTTTCCTACAATATCTTCTTCTTTTGCATTATAAAGTCGCTCAAACGCCTTATTGCAAAAAAGATATATGCCCTCTTTATCCTTTAACCAAATGGGATCAGGAATAGCATCAAGTAAGGTTTCAAGTCGTTTTTGAAGCATTATCTTTTCATCTGTTTTTTGAATGACTTGAATTTCTAAACTTCCCTTGGCAATTTTAAGTTCAACCAACAATTTAGCAACATAACTTAATATCAGAGCGAAAAGAACTGCAATCATCTCTCTTAAAAGAAAAACAGTGGGATTGCCCCAGCCTTTTGTTGGCGCAATGCTTATTGTCCAAGTATTATTGGGGACTTCAAAAGAGTAATCAACAGGGTTGCTTAAGGGTATCTCTGAGGACTTTAAGATAAACTGCTTCTGCTGTGTATTAGGGTCTATTTTCCATACTTCATAGGAAAGACCTTCATTTTTGAGTTGTTCTATTGTAAGCGTATCAAACATTTCAGATATTCGGACTACGACTAAAATAAATCCCCAAAAAGAATCTTTATTATTTTTATCCAAAAAGATAGGCAATCTTCCTACCAATGCTTCACCACCTTGAACAAGCGTAAGCGGTCCAGCAAGTGTTAACTTCCCTGTATCTCTTGCTAAAAATGATTCTTTATTTTGAGTTTTTGCTTCAAAGAGGTTTAGTCCTAATGCTTTTTCATTTCCCCCAAGAGGAGCAATGCGCTGAATAATGCCATTAGGTGCAAGAGCCAACTCACGCACGCCGTGGTGAAATGGTAAAATATCTTCTACGACAGATTCAAAATCTCGCACTACCCCATCACCTTGAGAAAGCAATGCTGCGATAGTATAAGTAGAAGAGAGAGATCGATCTAAATTTGATTTGAGATTGTAACTATAACTTGTCGCAATTTGCGCGATTTTAGCACGTTCTTCTTTGTTTTCAAGAATATTGATGTTAAAAACTATGAAAGAAAGTAAGATAAAAGAGAGTCCAAATACAATAAGCAAAATAGTTTTTGGGCTTTGAAAAATTCTATGCATTGATCTGCCTTTTCATCCCATATTGTATCAAAAAATTTCCTGAGCACAACAGTATCCGCTTG
>JAQWCT010000185.1 GCA_028705785.1 Sulfurospirillaceae bacterium
AATTTTTCACTTAAAAAAAGTTCCATTTCTTCTTGTTCACTAAAGCGTTGTGCTATCAAAATATGGGAAGAAAAAGACTGATTCATAGGATTGTAAAACTCAAAAATAGCTCTTTTGTAAAGTTCGTCTTTTTCAAACCCGTAAGTGTTATGTAAGATTGAGTTTGAGGTGGAGACGATTTTTCCCTCTCGGATAAAAAGTCGCATGATCGTAGCGGCTTTACCTTCGACTTCTATGGCGAAAACATCATAGTTTTCAAGCTTTAAGAGTTCCACATGTGTGACATGTAAAGAATTTTTGATAGAATTGATGATATCTCGGATTTTACCTGCTTCTTCAAAGTTGAGTTTTTGGGAAGCATTTTCCATTTTATGAGTCAAAATAGAGAGTAAAATTTTTTGATTTTGGAGTGCGCCTAGCGCTTCTTGAACGATTTTACCATAAGATGTTTCATCTATTTTTCCCTCACATGGAGCGAGGCATCGTTTGATTTGATGAAACAAACAGGCTTTTTTCCCTTTGATGCAACTTCTTTTTTGAACTAGAGGAAAAGCAAGATAGAGCGCTTCAAGTAATGATTTGGCTGAACTTGAAAGTGGACCAAAATATTTGATGTTTTTATCACTAATGATTTTGCGGGTGATTTCAAATCGGGGAAAGGCTTCTTTGGTGTTAATGCAAATGTACGGATAAGTTTTGTCATCACGAAGTAAAATGTTGTATTTGGGTTTGAGTTGTTTAATCAATGAATTTTCAAGAATCAGGGCATCATGTTCGCTTTGCACGACGATATATTCAACTTTGGTGACTTCAGATATCATCTTACAAAGGCGAGGGGAGAGCATTGGCGCTGGGCAAAGTGGTTCGGAAAACCGAAAGTAACTTTTAACTCTATTTTTAATGACTTTTGCTTTTCCTACATAAAGTAGCATTCCATTTTGGTCAAAAAATTGATAAATACCTGCACTTTGTGGAGCGTTTTGGAGCTGTTGTTTTAGCATTTTTGAGATTGAATCGCTTTTCTAATTTCTTCAAAAAGGCTTCGTAGTTTTGAATCATCACAACTGTTTTTAAAGTCGCCCTCAGCTCTTTCTTCGTAAAAAATATCGGAGTTTTTGGATTCAGGTATTTCTTCAGTTTGAGGTTTATTGGTCACAAAGCATTGAATATCTTTTACATGTAAGCATTCGCACTCTGGAAAATGGAGGATGATTTGGCTTAATAGACTCTTTATCAAACTCCGTTTATAATTAAACTCCATTTTTGCACTGGGATGGTTAAAGACAAAAAATAGTGTTTCATCTCTAATGTAGAGAAAACGAACCATATGGGTAAAGTTTTTAGGTAGTAAACTGAGCAGCTTGTCGAAACAACGCATTTGCTCATATTTTTTCATAGAAGGGTGTTTTACCAAATGAGAAATTATATTTTTAGCATCTTTCATGTGCTTATTATAGCATGTTTAGGCTTTACAATTTTAGGATGTGGCTACAAAGGAGATCCTGTTTATAAAGATGCTCCTGTGAAAGAAAAAAAATCTTCATTCTTTTCTTCTAAAGAATCGTAGGTATGAAAACATCGTATGATGTTCTCATTATTGGTACAGGGATTGCAGGGCTTCAAACAGCGCTTAACTTGCCAAAATCGCTGAATATTCTTATCGTTTCCAAAGACTATGCGTGGGAATGCAATACTTTTTATGCACAAGGTGGCGTTGCTGTTGCTGTGGATGAAGCAGATATTTCCTTACATGTAAAGGATACGCTTGAAGCTGGAACTGGGCATTGTAATAAAGAAGCGGTTGAAGTTTTATGTTCCAATGGACCTTTAGCGATACAAAGACTCATCGATATGGGTTTTGAATTTGATAAGGATGAAAAGGGAAAGTTACTCTACACCAAAGAAGCAGCACATAGTCAAAATCGTATTTTACACGCAGGTGGTGATGCCACAGGGAGATATATTCATCTTTTTATGATGGAACAACTCTTTTGCCCCATCCTTTACAATACGCAAGTCACAGACCTTTTAATCGAAGATGGTGAGTGTTATGGTGCAAGAGTCTTACATGCAGATCGCATTTTTAATCTCTATGCAAAAAAAGTCATTATTGCGAGTGGTGGTGTAGGTTCTTTATATGAGTATCACACGAATGCTCGAACCATTAGCGCAGATATGCAAGGTATATGTTTAAGTCATGGCATTGCCCTTGCAGATATGGAAATGATGCAGTTCCATCCTACGGCTTTTGTGCTTGGTAATGCCGTGCGAAAACAACTTTTGAGTGAATCTTTGCGAGGAGAGGGTGCAAAAGTGGTAGATGAAGAGGGAAAAAGATTTGTTTACGAATATGATACAAGAGGAGAGCTTGCGCCTAGAGATATTGTTTCTAGAGCTATATTTGACTATAAACAAAAGACACAAAAAGAAGTTTATTTGGATTTAAGTGCCTTTGAAGAAGCCCATTTTAAACAAAGATTTCCGAGTATTTATTTTAATATGAAAAATATAGGTTACGATTTACCACGCCAAAGAATACCTATTTCTCCCGCATTTCACTATGCGATGGGTGGAATTAAAACTGATTTAGAAGGGAAAATAGCAGGCGTTAAAAATCTCTATGCGGTAGGAGAAGCAGCCAATACGGGAGTGCATGGTGCCAATCGCTTGGCAAGTAACTCATTATTAGAGGGACTGGTTTTTTCTTATCGCGTGGCACAAGATATTCTTAAAACTATAGCGCAAGAGAAAACACTCAAAGTGTTTAGTGAAAAAGAAGCTATTTTAATGAAAGAGGGCGATAAAGAACTTAAAAACGAATTACGAAATCTAATGTGGTGTCATGCAGGAATAATGCGGGATAAGACAAATTTAGAAAAAGCATTCAAGCGCGTAGAAGAAATGATAGAATTGCCTATTGGTAAACTTTTAAAACTCAGACTTTTAGTCTCAAGAGAGATTATTCAAAGTGCACTTAAACGAAAAGCGTCTTTAGGCGCACACTATATAAAAGAGGATGTAAATAGATGAAAATAGTTTTACTTATGTTGGCGTTTGTTTCGAGTATATGGGCATCAAGTGGTCAAGATTTAACGACAACTTGGGTTGGGATGTTCTCTTTGGTTCTCTTCTTGGTTGGCTACTATATCATCGCAGCGGAGGAAAAGTATCATATCAATAAAGCAAAACCTGCGCTGTTTGTGGGTACGGGAATCTTCATCTTAATAGGCTTTTATAATGTCTTTAATGGGCTTGATTCTAGACCTTTAACGCACGAAGTGGAGCTATTGATTTTGGAGATTGCACAGATTTTCTTCTTTTTACTCGTAGCAATGACCTATATTGAGGTTATGATTGAAAGAAGAGTTTTTGAGGCACTCAAATACAAGTTGGTTTCTAAAGGATATTCTTATAAAAAACTTTTTTGGCTCACAGGTGCGCTAGCGTTTTTTATCAGTCCTGTAGCGGATAATTTGACGACAGCACTTATTCTCTCAACCGTTTTAATTACCATAGAAAAAAAAGATAAAACTTTTTTGGTTCCTGGAGCCATCAATATCGTTGTAGGTGCGAACGCAGGAGGGGCGTGGAGTCCCTTTGGTGATATCACTACGCTGATGCCATGGATTGCGGGTAAAGCACAGTTCTTTGATTTTTTCGCACTTTTCCCTGCGTCCTTTTTGGGCTGGTTACTCACAGGATGGTTGCTCTCTTTCGCTGTGCCCAGTGGTATGCCTCATTTTGATATTGCCACAGAAGAAAAGGTTTTTATTCGCAAAGGTGGAAAATTAGTGATTTATCTAGGGGCATTTACGATTTTTTGTGCTGTTTTATGTCAGCAACTCTTTCATATTCCTCCGATGTGGGGTATGATGTTTGGTTTTTCATTGTTAAAGCTTTATGCTTTTAGATTGAAGCGAACATCAGATGAAGAGTTAAAAACTTTTATAGCTGTAAGTAAAATCGAACATGATACGCTGCTTTTTTTCTTCGGTATTTTAGCGGCAGTTGGTGGTTTGCATTATTTAGGATTTTTAGATCTTGCTGTTAAACTTTACGACACAGCAGGGGCTACGACTGTTAACATTGGGGTCGGTTTTCTCTCTGCATTTATTGACAATGTGCCTGTTATGAGTGCTGTACTAAAAGCGAGTCCTAATATGGGACTTGACCAGTGGCTTTTAGTGACACTCACCGCTGGAATTGGTGGAAGTATGATTAGTTTTGGCTCAGCTGCTGGAGTTGGTGTTATGGGAAAACTCAGAGGTGTTTATACTTTTGGCTCACACATGAAGTATGCTTGGACAGTGCTTGTAGGTTATATTGTCTCGTTAGTAGTTTGGTATGTACAATTCGAAATACTTGGTTTATATTAATAAAGGAAGATAATGAAAGAAGTCCCAATTTTAGTGCTCGATTTCGGCTCTCAATATACACAATTGATAGCAAGAAAATTAAGAGAAAGTGGTGTTTATTGTGAGATTGTCCCTTACAATGAAAAAATAGAAGATATTAAGAAGCGAAAGCCTAAGGGAATTATCTTAAGCGGTGGTCCAGCGTCTGTGTATGCCAAAGGCTCTTATCATCCTGATGAGGCGGTCTATAATTTGGGTTTACCTATCCTTGGTATTTGTTATGGTATGCAATTGCTCACCCAATATTTTGGGGGAAGTGTTATTTCTGCAACACATCAAGAATATGGTAAGGCTGAGCTAAAGTTCGAAAATGACCATAAAATTTTTAAAGACACTAAATGTGGACAAATTGTATGGATGAGTCATGGGGATAAGGTGGATACCTTGCCAGATGGATTTGAAAAGATTGCTTATAGTGAAAATTCACCTTATGCCGCTATCGCAGATGAGAAACGCAATATCTTTGCTTTTCAGTTCCACCCAGAAGTCTATCATAGCGAACAAGGTACAAAACTTTTAAAGAATTTTGCAAAATATATTTGTGGATGTGAAAGTACTTGGAATATGGGCTCATTTGCGAAAGAGCAAATCGCTAAAATTCAAAAACAAGTAGGTGATAAAAAGGTACTATGTGGCGTAAGTGGTGGTGTTGACAGTTCAGTCGTTGCAACTTTACTTGCTGAGGCTATTGGGGACAAATTGGTATCGGTTTTTGTGGATAATGGACTGCTTCGTGCTAATGAGCGAGCGCAAGTTGAGGCGATGTTCAAAAGTCGAAATGTACCATTAATTACGATTGATGCGAGTGA
>JAQWCT010000186.1 GCA_028705785.1 Sulfurospirillaceae bacterium
AGGTTTTTAGCATTTTCTTTTTGGATACTCACATCAATGTAATTGTATTTGATGGTATGCCCGATGATTTTCATCATCGTTTCTATCGCTTCACTCACATCAAAAACAGTTTTAGCCGAAGAGGGCCTGATGAACTTTTGAAAGTCATTGATAGTATCAGTCATGTAGCGGACTTGCACCATGATATCGTTGACATATTGGTTGTCTTTTTCATCTCCTTGATCTTTACATGTATAGACATGCTCTTGAGCAATTGTGGCGATTTCGACCAAAGGATTTTTCCATTGGTGGGCGATGGAGGAGAAAATTTCGCCGATTTCGGCAAGTTTGGATTGTTGGATGATAAATTGTTGGTGCTTGTTTTTTTCAAGTTCGATGACTTTGAGTTCTTTTTCGCTTTTAACCCGTCTGTACATATTGTGCAATAAGCCTAAAATGAGAAAAACAAGCAGTGGCGAGATGATAAAAACAAAGTCTATAAAAGCTCTGTGTTTGTCAAAAAAGGTTAGCGGGACATTAACAAGTTCAAAATTTTGAACGGACAAACTAGGATAGACCTCAAATTGTTTGATTTTTTGGATGTCAAATTGGTATTGAAACGCTTCAGCAGTCTTTACATGTAAAGGTTTCATCTTGCCGTCTAAGACATCAAGGACAAGTTTTCCTGTGGCATTTCCCAACTCTTTAATGAGAACAAGCTTACCTCCAAGCGCACCTTTACCAATAAAAAGCGTATCGGTAATAAAAACAGGTAAAGCACTTTTGTTAATCATGGAGGCGATTTGAGAGTTTTTGTAAAAATTGCCATCTTTATCATTGTAAAAACGGATAAAAAAGACAGCTTCTTCTTTGTTGGGTTTTGAAAACCGCTCTTCAAGTTCGTCAAGTGTAGATTTTCTGATGTATTCTATCTCAAATTTTTCATTGTTATGGCGCATGGCTTCTTGGATAAAGGGTTCTGAATCATCACCATTGGCACTGGCATCATTGATAATATAGAGTTTTTGTAAATGGGGAATCATTTTACTAATCATAGGGATAGTTTCCCCAATAGCGCGTTTTTCTAAAATCCCATAAACCCTATCTTCCAAACCTTGTTTTTGAACTTGCGGGAGTGAAAATTGCTCGATGCCTGTAAAGACGATAGGCTCAGTTGTGAAAAGTTCATCATAATATTTGAGCACAAAGTCATAGGCAAATTTATCAACGCACAAGATAAGGTCATATTTGTGATTTTTAAGTTGGAGCTTGTAGAGTTCTCTGAGTTTATCATAATAGGCTTCTGAGCTAATGCGTTTAGAGTCCATATAGAGAATATTGGCAGTAATGTTGGGTGAATCAAATAAAACTTCTTCAATCCCTTTTAAGACATCATCGCTCCATTGAAATCCACGATGGTAAGAGTTAATAATGAGGATTTGTTTTTCAGCGGAAAAAAGATTGAGGGAGAAAAAGAGGAACACAAGGACTAACAATTTCATAAGTGCTCATTGTATGGATATATTGGGGGCATTGCCCCCAATGGATAGAGTTATAATATCATACCACCGATAGCAAATGCAAATGTCACTGATAGTGCGATAGCAATGATTCCTGGAATGACGAAAGGATGGTTGAAAACATATTTGCCAATTCTAGTTGAACCTGTATCGTCCATCTCAACAGCTGCGATAAGTGTTGGATAAGTTGGAAGTACAAAAAGTGCGCTTACTGCGGCAAATGAAGCCACAACAGTGAGTGGAGAAACACCTAGAAGAATGGCACTAGGAATCAACGCTTTAGTGGTTGCTGCTTGAGAATAAAGCAGTGTACTTGCCAAGAAAAGAACCACAGCGAGTAACCATGGATAAACATTGAGAAGATCCCCTGCAAAGGCTTTAATCTCTTTAATATGGTTGACCACAAAAGTATCACCTAACCACGCAACACCGAGTACACAGATACATGCACTCATACCTGATTTAAAAGTCGAAGTGTTAAGCACTTGCGCCGCATCGATTTTGGTGAAAAATGAGATAAATGTAGCTGCTACGAACATAAAGAGCATAATAGCTTCATTTCGAGGAACGACAGGATTTTTGATGATGCCTACTTTATCGCTAATAAGCGTTGCGTAAGTGACTACGACAAGGATAGAAGCGAGGAAAATGAAAACAGAAAGTTTTGCACCTTTTTTAACTTCTAATTTTGCAGTACCTCTCATTTTGACTAAGCCTTTAGCCATTCTCTCTTGGTACACTTCATCATCTTTAAGCTCTTTGCCTAACATGTTAGCGACAAAAGCCGCACACATACAAGCAAGGAAAGAAGAGGGGATACATACCGCTAAAAGTTCTAAATAGCCCACGCCTTGTTTTTCTAATGCACCGCTTAAAAAGACGACAGCAGCAGAAATAGGTGAAGCTGTAATAGCGATTTGTGAAGCTACAACGGCGATACTTAGGGGACGAGATGGGCGAACGCCTGCTTCTTTAGCAACTTCTGCGATAACAGGAAGTGTTGCAAAAGCAGTGTGTCCAGTTCCTGCCAAAAAAGTCATGACATAAGTAACGATGGGTGCTAAAAAAGTGATTTGCTTAGGATTTTTACGCAAAATCTTCTCAGCGATACTCACCATATAGTCCAGTCCACCAGCCACTTGCATCGCACCAATTGCTGCGATAACGGACATGATGATAAGGATAACATCCATAGGAATAGAGCCTAATTTTAGTCCTAGTCCAAGTGTGAGCACTAAAACGCCCACACCACCTGCATAACCGATACCAATACTACCAAGTCTGGCGCCAAAATAGATAGCGCCAAGAACGACAATTACTTCTAACCACAACATAGTAACTCCCTTTTACAGAATATTTATTTTTTTTCAGAAAGGCCGAAATTTTTTGGTTGAATCATATTTTCAGGCTTGATGATTTCATCAAGTTGTTCTTTTGCCAATAAGCCTTTTGCTAAAACGATGTCATACACTGAGCCACCTGTTTCTAGGGCTTCTTTTGCGACGATAGTTGAGTTTTCGTATCCTAAGTATGGGTTAAGTGCTGTAACTAAACCGATGCTGTTAAGGACAAGATTGAGACATCTCTCTTTATTCGCAGTGATGCCATCAACGCAAGTGTATGCCAATGTTTCAAAAGCATTTCTCATCATATTGGTAGAGTTGAAAAGGTTGTACGCGATGAGAGGTTCAAAAACATTGAGTTGGAGTTGTCCTGCTTCACACGCCATGGTAACTGCAACATCGGTGCCGATAACTTGGAAACAGACTTGGTTGACGACTTCTGGGATAACAGGATTGACTTTACCGGGCATAATAGAGCTACCTGGTTGCATCGCAGGAAGGTTGATTTCACCAAATCCTGTACGAGGTCCTGAGCTTAAAAGACGAAGGTCATTACAAATTTTAGACATTTTGGTTGCAACGCGTTTTAGAACACCAGAGATTTGAACATATGCACCTGTATCTTGTGTTGCTTCAACCAAATCGCCAGCAGTTACAAAAGGACGACCTGTCACTTCTTGTAATTTTGCTTCAACGGTTTTAGCATAGTCATGATGCGCATTGATACCTGTACCAATCGCTGTTGCACCCATGTTCATCTCACGAACCAATTGTTGTGCTTCGATAACTCTTTGGATATCTTCACCAATCATAACCGCGTAAGTTCTAAATTCTTGTTCAAGTGTCATAGGAACAGCGTCTTGAAGTTGCGTTCTTCCCATCTTGATAACATCTTTAAATTCTAAGGCTTTTTTCGCAAAAGAGCTTTTGATGATTTTCATAGAATCCGTTAGTTCGCCAAGTTTTTCATATAAAGCGACACGAAGTGCTGTTGGGTACGCATCATTGGTGGATTGTGAAAGGTTGACATCGTTGTTTGGGTGAAGGTATTTGTATTCACCTTTTTTGTGACCCATGAGTTCAAGTCCAATGTTCGCGATGACTTCGTTGGCATTCATATTGGTAGAAGTACCAGCCCCACCTTGGATCATATCGACGACGAATTGATTGTGGTATTTGCCTGCGATGATTTCATCACATGCTTCGCAAATCGCATTTTTTTTGTTTTCTGCGAGTAGGCCTAATTCATAGTTTGCTAAAGCAGCCGCTTTTTTGACTTTGGCTAAAGAGATGATGAAAGTAGGAAATCCTGAAAGGGTTACACCTGTAATGTGAAAGTTTTCTGCAGCTCGTGCAGTTTGTACGCCATAATAACACTCATTAGAAATCTCTTTGTCTCCGATGAGGTCATGTTCGATTCTGGTTGACATTTTTGTCTCCTTAAAATTTTAAACTAATGAAAGTTTAAAACTTCAAAGAGACTTCAAGAAGACTTTTTAAGATAATTTTGCAACTTAATTGAGTGATTGTTTTTTTAACATACAAGAGAGAAAAATATTTACCTAAAAAAGATAGAATTCCCGCTTCAATAGCATTTAAAAGGAAAATCATGAAAAATCTTCTACTATCGCTCATATTACTTTTACCCTTGGGGCTGTTTGCCCAAGAGCTTAAAGAGAGCGACAAAATACAACCAATGGTCATTAAAGACCAGTTTGAAAAAAATATTTCTATTACAACACAAACAAAACAAATAGTGATGGCGTTTTCTAAAGAACAAGGGGAGCGCATTAAACTATTTTTAGAAGCAAATCCACATTATTTGGCTGAGAATAGCGCGATTTATTTGATGGATGTGAGCGCCGTTCCAGGGATGGTCATGAGTATGTTCATGTTACCAAAGTTTCAAAAATATAGTTATACCGTCGGATTGGTAGAAAATGAAAAAGATGTAGCATATTTTCCTAAGAAGGAAAATTTGATAACCGTCATTACGCTGGATAATTTGAATGTCACCTCGATTGTTTTTAAAGAGGTTTTATAACTTATCAATTTTCTAGTATGACACCTATTACATAATACACTCTAATGGGTGTCAAAATTAGTTTAGTACTTCAAACCCCGACAAAGCTGCACCCACTGCACCCATAAGTTGCGGATGGGTCGGCACAAGGATTTTGCGCTCTAGTTTGAGTTCTAACATATGGTGTAAAAAAGGATTAAGTGCGCCGCCGCCTGTGAAGACGATGCAGTCGTTTTCTTTGACGACAAATTTTTTAGCCATGGAAGCGAGCCTCGAAGCGATGGATTCGTGGACGCCCCAA
>JAQWCT010000187.1 GCA_028705785.1 Sulfurospirillaceae bacterium
GATGGCGCGCTCTTCTTGCAAGGAAGGGTCATACGGATATGCGTTATATCCGATACCTCGAGTAGTCTCGATGATTTGAGAAAGCTTTATCGTTGAGGCATCCCAAACAACTTTGGCTTTATGGTTGGTATGATTAATCGAAACTTCGACAATACCTTCCTTTTTGGAGAGTACTTTTTCATTAAGCCACACACATGCCGCACAATGAATCCCCTCAATAATCAGTGAAATCTCACTAAAGCCCTCTTTTTCTTTTACATATTTGGAGACAAAACCATCCAAATCAAACCGTTCTACATCATCAAAACTCTGTTTAGGGGGGTTGAGGGTTGTCTCGCCCATCTTTTCGTAAAAATTACCCAGTCCCTCAGATGAAAGTAGATGAAAAACGCCCTGACAACCTTTGCAACAAAAAAACTTGGAAGGTTGAAAAAGCGTGTCTTCGATTAAAAACGATACATCATATTCTAGGTGACAATGGTCACAACGCTTTTTTTGCATGATTAATATTTCACTTTAATTAAAATTGGCGTTATTATATCGTTACTTTTTTGTAACCAACCTAAGAATCCATTGAAACTTAATTTATTTTTTAAATCCTTTGTGCTAAAGTTCTCGCCTTACATGTAAGGTATTCATGAGAAATGAGGGAAATACGGTTGAGTAAAAAAGAAAAACTCTCTTTAAAAATAGCAACCTTGATATTAACCCTTCTACTTTTAGTAACTATTTTTTATAATAAAGTACTCTTATCCTATACCATCATTCTCATTTTAGGGGGAATGATGCTGTCCAATCTTGGCAAAATTCTTGGAGAAAATATCAAATTTAAAAAAGAACTTCGTAAAAATTTTTATATCGATACCAACACACAGCTTCCCAATCGCCAAAAACTCCTCAGAGACAAAAAAAGAATTGACCCATCAAAAGAATCTACACTGATTATCATCAACATTGACTCTTTTCAAAATACCAACAACTTTTATGGTCACGATTTTGGTGATGCTTTCCTTAAAGTTATTGGCAATTGGCTTCAACTCAATCTTCCCCCTGTTGATGCTACGCTGTATAAATTTGAAGCAGATATCTACGCTATCTTGGTAAAAGTGCCTTTTAGCGAATACAATCTCAAAAAATACCTCAAAAAAATCTCAATGAAAATCACCAAAGACCGCATTATCTGCAATGATGTTGAAGTGGATACTACCTTGAGTATCGGCGCCATCCAGTCCAATAAAAATCTTCTCAAATTAGCCTTTATCGCTTGTAAAGAAGCCAAAAGCAAACGCATTCCTTTTGTTATTTATGATAAAAAAAGTCACAAAGATGAAGAATATCTACACAATATGCAGATGAACCACATCCTTAAAGATGCGCTTGTTAAGGATTTTGTAACGCCTTTTTTCCAACCGATGCTCAACATTCAAACCAATGAAATTGAAAAATATGAAACCTTGATGCGCATCCAAAAAGAAGATGGCTCGTACTATTTGCCTTGTGAGTTTTTAGAGGTTGCTAAGCACTCAAAAATCTACTCAAAACTTTCCATGTCTCTTATCCAAAAAGCTTTTGAAACTTTTCAAATTTCTTCCAATGGCTTTTCAATTAATCTTTCCTACCTCGATATGACCAATATTGTTACCACGACTTTTATCCTCGAAAAACTTGAAGAATTTAATGTCGGACCATGGGTTATTTTTGAAATCTTAGAAAGTGATGGTATAGACAATTATGACGCGGTACTTAGTTTTATTGAAAAGGTAAAATCGTATGGAGCCAAAATTGCCATTGATGATTTTGGTGCAGGATATTCAAATTTTGAGCGCATCACTGAACTGAGAGTGGATTTTATAAAAATAGATGGTAGTTTAATCAAAAATATCGATAAAAACGAAGAGATGAAAGTTATCGCAAAAACGATTGTCTCCTTTGCCAAAGAGCTAGGCATTAAAACCGTTGCTGAGTATGTCCATTCTAAAGAAGTCTTAGACTGTGTTAAAGAAATCGGTATTGACTATGCGCAAGGCTTTTATATTGGTCATCCTAACGCGAAACTACTTTAGAAAACAAAGAGAGATAAATCCCAAATCCAATTAAAACAACCCCACCAAGATGGTAAAACTCTAATCTCTCTCCTAAAAAAACATACGCTAAAAAACTTCCAAAAAGTGGCATCAAATGGGTAAATTGACCTGTTTTATCTGCCCCAATTTGGGCTATCCCTTTATGCCAAAGATAGTAAGACAAAATCGATGTGAAGAACACGATATAAGCTACAAACCCATAGTAAGTTGAGAGAATACCAAGCTCCCTTTCCCAAGTATAGTTTTGGTACATGTAAAAAGGTAAAAGCATCAAAACACCCATAAACACTATGGCGATAAAGAACTCAAAACTTGAAAGCGTAGAGGGTCTAAACTTAATAAGCACACTATAGGATGCCCAACACAAAGAAGAAGTAATCACCCAAAAATCACCTTGATTGAAGTTGAGTAAGAAGATATTTTGCACATCTCCTTTTAAAACTAAAAAAACAACACCTAGCGTCGAGAGGATGATACCTATCGTCTGCTTAGCACTAATTGCCTTTTTTAAAATGAGCGCGGAAAGAAATAAAATCAAGATAGGAATACTCGAATTAATCAAAAGGGCATTCGTTGCGGTTGTATCTTGCAAACCTATGTATAAAAGCGTATTAAACCCTGAAATACCTAAAAAAGAGAGGGCTATCATCACCCAAAAATGTGTTTTTATCGCATCAAAAATCTTTCTGAAATGGTAGATAAAAAAAGGAAGTGTTACAAAAAACACACCACTCCATCTAAAAAAAGCCAACTCAATAGGTTCAATTACACCAGAAACAGCCCTTCCGATGACAAAATTAGCTGACCAAAAAAGCACACATAAGACCAATAAAACATATATTTTCATTCTCTACCTTAAAATGGATGCGTTATTATATGTTTTCTACACTTAGACAATAAAATATTTGAATATAACGCTCTAATCTTTAACTTATTTAATTAAGACTTTATTTATCCTATTTGGATATACTTCTTGCATAAAACAAATTTTAACCAAAGGAAAAAATATGGCAACGACTAAATTAAAAGGTAATCTCGTCAATCTTAGTGGAACAGATGTAAAAGTTGGAGACAAAGCGCCTATCGTTAAAGTAGTAGCAAAAGATCTCAGTGAAATTCAAGTCGGTGGCGAGCAAGGAAAAGCACAAATCGTTGTGGTTGTTCCTTCCCTTGATACACCAGTATGTGCAGCAGAAACGAGAAGATTTAATGTTGAAGCAGCAAAAATTGAAAACGCTGAAGTCATCATCGTTTCTATGGACTTACCATTTGCGATGGGAAGATTTTGTACGACTGAGGGCATTGAAAACCTTAAAGTTGGTAGCGACTTTAGAAACAAAGATTTTGCATCTGCGTATGGCGTTTTAATCGCTGATGGTCCACTTCAAGGTGTCACAGGTCGTGCTATCTTTGTTATCAATGCGAGTGGTAAAATAACTTATAAAGATATTTGTGAAGAAATCACCGAAGAGCCAAACTACGAGAATGCACTCAAAGCCATCAAAGAAGCAACGGGTACAAGCTGTTGTGGTACTTGTCATTAATTAAAAAAACTTCTTGAGGCTACGCGTAGCCTCTCCCCTTTAGGATTTTCATGTTTAAGTCTTGGTATACCAAATTTTCATCTCAACCACATCAACCCTTTTTTACCAGTGGTATGATTTTTCTCATTCTTTTTATGTCACTCCTTTTTGGAGCTTATTCTCATAAATTATCATTACAGGTAAGCGTTGTAGATTTTCATGTCTATCCAATGCTTTTCATCATTTTTGCGCAATTTTTCTTAGGATTCTTGTTCGTTGTTTTTCCTAAATTTTTGATGCAAGCAGAACTCTCTCCTCAGATGTATATGCCTCTTTTTTGGACTTACCTTGTAGGTTCACTTCTCTTTTTTGTAGGACTTTTTACACTCTCTTTTGTACAAACAAGTGGCATGTTTATAGTCCTTATAGCTCAGATTTTGAGCTTTTATAAACTTTTTTTAATTCAGAAAAAAAGCCTTATGAAAAATAAGAATGATACTTTGTGGATACTCATCGCTTTTGCTTCGGGAATTGTATCGCATATACTTTTTTTCATCCTCAGTATCGTTCCCAATCTCACACCTGTGCTACAAGTCGTTGCGACCAATGTCGGATTTTATCTCTTCTTATTTGCGCTTATTTTTACCATTAGCCAACGCATGATTCCGCAATTTACAGGCTTTAAAATCAAAGAATACGCCATCAATAAAACACCTTATCTTGTAGAAATCGTTTATGGTTTACTCAGCGCTAAAGTCTGTTCTGTGATATTTGACCATCCCCTCTCCAATCTCTTAATCGATACAGCACTTCTCATTCTTTTTACGCGTGAATTATGGCGATGGAAACTGCCGCTTTTCAAAGTTCCTGCTATCATTTGGATACTTTATCTAGCACTTTTATGGATACCTATAGGCTTTTTCTTCTCTACACTTATTGACCTATCCATTCTCTTTTGGGGTCAGACCTTCATGGTTGAAAAGGTTGTCATTCACACTTTTGCACTAGGTTATTTTACGACTATTTTGATAGGATTTGGAACACGCGTAGTTCTTGGGCATTCAGGAAGAACGCCTAATGCAGATAAAATAGCTATCGCTTTATTTATCTTTTTACAACTTATTGTTTTGATAAGGCTTTTTGCATCGGTATCTTCCAACTTTGGTTTTGATTATATTTTTTGGATTAACCATAGTGCACTTTTATTGGTCTTTGCACTCTTTGCATGGTCGATAAAATATCTATGGATTTTGATAAAGGGAGTGTAAAAGTACTCTCAGCTCATCTGCGCTTTTTGAACCGTTTCGTCCATCCAAGAGACAACATCACTAAGCGCAGTTAAAAGCTCTGGTGAAAATGTTGCGAAGCTAGGCGTTTCTAAAAGCATTCTGGTGATGCTCTCGTTTTGAAAAAGAGCCACATCAAAGCTCTTAGCTTTTTGCATAATTTTTATCATAAGTAGACTGTTTTTATCAGGTTGCATCGCTTGATATTGTTTTATCATAAGGTAATAACCCCACAAAATCTTCCTGTTTTTCCCTCTCTTCGATAGGA
>JAQWCT010000012.1:0-17170 GCA_028705785.1 Sulfurospirillaceae bacterium
TGGCAAAAAAGGTAATTGGCGAAATCAAATTGCAAGTTGCAGCTGCTAAAGCAAATCCATCACCTCCAGTTGGTCCGGCACTCGGTCAAAAAGGTGTGAATATTATGGAATTTTGTAAAGCATTTAATGAAAGAACAAAAGACATGGCAGGATTTAGAATCCCCGTAGTTATCACTGTATATGCTGATAAGAGCTTTACATTTATCACTAAGCAACCTCCAGCTACTGACTTAATCAAAAAAGCAGCAGGTATCACAAGTGGTTCTAGTAATCCTTTGAAAAACAAAGTAGGCACTTTAACAAAAGCTCAAATTCTTGAGATTGTTGAGAGAAAAATTGTTGATTTAAATACGAATGATAAAGAAGCAGCAGCAAAAATTATTGCAGGATCTGCTAGAAGTATCGGCCTTAATATCGTCGATTAGTTAAAGCCCTACACCGTCAGGGTCAAAAAGGCGGAAGCAAAATTATGCGGAGAGAATTATGGCAAAGAAAGTAAATAAAAGATTTCAAGAACTCTTGAAAAAAATCGATAAAGAAAAAAAATATTCAGTTGATGAAGCATTAGCAAATATTAAAAATTTAGCTTCTGCAAAATTTGACGAAACTATTGAAATTGCACTTAAACTTAATGTTGATCCACGACATGCTGACCAAATGGTTAGAGGTTCAGTTGTTCTTCCATCAGGTACTGGCAAAACAGTTCGTGTTGCGGTTATCGCAAAAGATGAAAAAGCAGATGAAGCTAGAGCTGCTGGCGCAGATATCGTTGGTAGTGATGATTTGATTGAAGATATCCAAGCAGGAAGAATTAACTTTGATGTTCTTATCGCAACACCTAATATGATGGGTCTTGTTGGTAAAGTTGGTCGTATTTTAGGACCAAAAGGTATCATGCCAAATCCGAAAACGGGAACTGTTACTATGGATGTCGCAAAAGCTGTTGCTAACAATAAAGGTGGACAAGTAAACTTCCGTGTTGACAAACAAGGAAATATCCACGCTGGACTTGGTAAAATCAGTTTTTCAAGTGAAGAAATTAGAGCAAACTTTGACGCATTTGTCAGAGCTATCAATAAAAATAAACCTGCCGCTTCTAAAGGTAAGTATATCAAAAGTGGTGCATTGTCATTGACGATGAGCCCATCTATGAATCTTGAAAATCAAGAATTAATCGACCTTAGATAATTGTTTACATGTAGACTTTTCACAAGGTCTACATCATTTTAATATATCTTATGATTGGAGAGAGCAGAGGCGAAAGCTTAATTTGAGGCAACTCATCTCTACTTGAAATCACCAGTTGGAAAGGAGAAAAATTGACAAGAAAAGAAAAAGCTGAATTTATTAGTTCTCTCGCCCAAGAGTTTAAAGCAAGTGATGGTTTAGTAGTGTGTGACTACAAAGGTCTTAATACTAAAACAATTGAAGTTTTAAGAGATAGCGCAAAAGTTATTGGCATCAAAGTTCAAGTGATTAAAAACACTTTAGCATCGATTGCTATGACTAATGCAGGTATCGATGGACTTGAATTAAAAGACACTAATATCTTTGTATGGGGCGACGATCAGTTAGCCGTAACTAAAGTAGTAGCAACATTCGCTAAGACAAATCCAAAATTTGTAATCAAATCAGGATATGCAGGTGGAATTATTGTTGACGCTGCAAAAGTTGAAGCACTTTCTAAAATGCCATCTCGTAATGAGCTTATTGGAATGCTTCTATCAACTTGGATGGCACCTATTACAAACTTTACAATCGGTCTTGATGCACTTCGTGCTAAAAAACAAGAATCAGCGTAGGTCTATTGGCTTACATGTAAAGCAATAAATTACTCTGCCAACAAAGTTGGCTAGCTTTAGTGCCCTAGTGGCTAACGCAGTCAAAGAAGCTTTGCTTTTTTGGCGTTATTAAAATAATAATTGGAGATTTGAAATGGCAATTTCAAGAGAAGACGTATTAGAGTATATTTCAGGTCTAACTGTACTTGAATTAAGTGAACTTGTAAAAAGTTTTGAAGAAAAATTTGGTGTATCTGCCGCTCCTGTTATGGTTGCAGGTGCTGCTGCTGTTGTTGAAGCAGTAGAAGAGAAAACTGAATTTGATGTTATCCTTAAAGATGCTGGCGAGAAGAAAATCAACGCGATTAAAGTCGTAAGAGAAATCACTGGTCTTGGTCTTAAAGAGGCTAAAGACGCTGTTGAAGGCGCTCCTACAACTATTAAAGAAGGCGTTTCTAAACAAGTGGCTGAAGAAATCAAAAAGAAACTTGAAGAAGCTGGCGCTGTCGCTGAAATTAAGTAATTTTGCGAATGGGAAAGCATTTATATGCTTTCCCAAACTTATCCTTGGAAATCAATTAGTCGTTAAAGATTCTACTATTCTTATAGTAGATGACCTACTGCCCTTTTCAAACAACTACACGAGGTAGACTCATGTTAAATAGCTTAAAATCTGGAAATCGCTTAAGAGTAGATTTTTCCAAAGTCCCAAAAAAAATCGATGTCCCCAATCTATTACAGCTTCAACAAAAAAGCTATGAGCATTTTTTAAATGTTGATAATCTCAAAGATGAGAGCGGAATAGAGAAGGTTTTCAAATCAATTTTCCCTATTCATGATCCACAAAACAGACTCACCTTAGAGTATGTAGGATCAGAAGTTGGCAAACCTAGGTACAATGTCCGCGAATGTATGGAGCGAGGCTTGACCTATTCAGTGAGTTTAAAAATGAATATTCGTCTTATCCTTTGGGATAAAGATGAAAAAACTGGTGAAAAAACCGGTGTAAAAGATATTAAAGAACAAGCAATTTTTATTCGTGAAATTCCGTTGATGACTGATCGTACATCATTTATTATTAATGGTGTAGAAAGAGTTGTTGTTAACCAACTTCATAGAAGCCCAGGTGTTATTTTTAAAGAAGAAGAGAGCCCGACTGTCGCTAATAAGCTTATCTATAACGCACAAATTATTCCTGATCGTGGTTCTTGGTTGTATTTTGAATATGATGCCAAAGACACACTTTTTGTACGAATTAATAAACGAAGAAAAGTACCTATAACCATTCTCTTTAGAGCGCTTGGATATAGTAAGCAAGATATTTTAAAACTTTTCTATCCTGTACTTAACATTCAAATTAAAGACCATAAGTTTTTCATTGAGTTTTGTCCTGAAAATTTTGTAGGTCGTGTAGATTTTGATCTTAAAGATGAACAAGGCAATCTTTTATTAGCAGCTGGAAAAAGACTCGCTAAGAAAAAAGCAGAAAAATTTGTAGAAGATGGTGTTAAACTGATCGAATATCCTGTTGAGATTTTAGTGAACAGATTCCTCTCTTGTCCTATTATTGATAAAGAGAGCGGTGAGGTTCTCTACGATACACTTTCTCAACTTGATGAAGGTAAATTGGCAAAAATTATAGAGCAAAAATGTGAAACGATTGAAATCGCGAATGATCTTGCTAGCGGTGTGGATGATGCTATTATTAACTCGTTTATTGCCGATACAGAAACGCTTAAACTTTTGAGACAAACTGAAAATATCGAAGATGAAAATGACTTAGCCGCTATTAGAATTTATAAAGTTATGAGACCAGGCGAGCCTGTGACCAAAGAAGCCGCTAAAATTTTTGTCAAAGATCTTTTCTTTAACTCTGAGAGATATGACCTTACAAAAGTAGGTCGTATGAAGATGAACCACAAGTTAGGACTTGGTGTTCCTGAGTATGTCACTATTATGACAAGCGAAGATATTATTAAGACAGCAAAATACTTGATTAAAGTTAAAAATGGTCAAGGACATATCGATGATAGAGATCATCTAGGAAATCGTAGAATTAGAGCGATTGGTGAGCTTTTAGCTAACGAGCTTCATGCTGGTTTAATTAAGATGCAAAAAGCTATTCGTGACAAGTTTACGGCACTTAGTGGCAATATCGAAGAGTTGATGCCTCATGATATGATTAACTCGAAAATGATTACTTCTGCTATCACAGAATTTTTCTCTAGTGGACAACTTTCTCAGTTTATGGATCAAACCAATCCTTTAAGTGAAATTACCCACAAAAGAAGACTTTCAGCTCTTGGTGAAGGTGGTTTGGTAAAAGAGCGCGCTGGCTTTGAAGTTCGTGACGTTCACCCAACACATTACGGAAGAATTTGTCCTGTTGAAACGCCAGAGGGTCAAAACATTGGTTTGATCAACACGCTTTCTATGTACGCCAAAGTAAATGATTTAGGATTTGTTGAAGCACCTTATCGTAAAGTTGAGAATGCAACAATTACAGATGAAATTATCTATATCACAGCAACGCAAGAAGAGGGTTTAGTTATTGCTCCTGCGAGTACAAAGATTAATGAAAAAAATGAAATCGTTGAAGATTTAATTGAAGTTAGAGTTGATGGTGAAACCGTTTTGATCGAAAAAGAAAAAGTTGATTTGATTGACCTTTCTTCTATGATGATTGCGGGTGTTGCGGCGTCTTTAATTCCATTCTTGGAACATGATGATGCAAACCGTGCTTTGATGGGTTCAAACATGCAACGCCAAGCAGTTCCACTTTTACAATCATCTGCTCCAATGGTCGGTACAGGTGTTGAAAAAACAGCAGCACGTGATGCATGGGAAGCTATTAAGGTTAAACGCGCTGGTATGGTTGAAAAAGTAGACAATAAAAATGTTTATATCTTAGGTGAAGATGAGAATGGTGCTTTTATTGACCATTATGCATTACAAAAAAACCTTAGAACGAATCAAAATACTACTTTTACACAAAAAGTCATTGTTCGAAAAGGTGAGTTTGTTGGAGCGGGTGATATTATCGCGGATGGTCCAAGTATGGACATGGGTGAACTTGCTATCGGTAAAAATGCCATGGTTGCCTTTATGCCATGGAATGGATATAACTACGAAGATGCGATTGTTATCAGTGAGCGAATGATTATAGAAGATTCATTTACCAGCATTCACACCTATGAAAAAGAGATTGAAGCACGCGAACTTAAAGATGGTGTTGAAGAGATTACTAAAGACATCCCAAATGTTAAAGAAGAAGAGTTAGCACACCTTGATGATAGTGGTATCGTAAAAATTGGTACTTATATCACACCAGGTATGATTCTTGTGGGAAAAGTTTCACCTAAGGGTGAAGTTAAACCTACACCAGAAGAGCGTTTACTAAGAGCTATTTTTGGCGAAAAAGCGGGACATGTGGTTAATAAATCACTGTATGCTTCTCCTTCGTTAGAGGGTATCATCGTTGATGTGAAAATCTTTACTAAAAAAGGGTATGACAAAGATCCTCGCGCCGTTCAAGCGTATGAGCAAGAAAAAGAGATATTAGACCGCGAACATCATGATAAATTGTTGATGTTAGATCGTGAAGAGATGCTTCGTATTAATGCGCTATTGCTTAAAAATCCTCTTAAAGAGGATCAAGAGATTAGTAAAAATGCCTATAAAAAAGGTGAGTTTATTAAGGCAGAAGACCTTCACAATGTGAATCGTTTTTCTATCAATACGATTGTAAAAGCATTTACCACTGTTGTACAAGATGAATATATAGATTTAAGAGTCTATTTCCAAAATGAGAAGAAAAAACTCAAAGAAGAACATGATGAAAAGTTAAATATTCTTGAAAAAGATGATATTTTACCAAGTGGAGTCGTTAAACTTGTGAAAGTTTATATTGCAACAAAACGAAAGCTCAAAGTCGGTGATAAGATGGCAGGACGACATGGAAATAAAGGTATTGTTTCTAATATCGTTAGAGAAGTCGATATGCCATATCTTAAAAATGGTGAGATTGTTGATGTTGTTCTTAACCCACTAGGTGTTCCAAGTCGTATGAATATCGGACAGATTTTAGAAGTTCACTTAGGCCTTGCAGGTAAAAGATTGGGTAATCAACTTGAAGAGATATTTAAAGAAAAACAAGGTGATTGGTTAGATGCTCTTCGTCAAAAGATGATTAGCATAGCAGAAATTGCTCAGTTAATGGATGCTAAAAACTTCATGAGTACCCTCAGTGATGAGAAACTTCTTGAGTATGCTCGAGATTGGAGCAAAGGCGTTAAATTTGCAAGCCCAATTTTTGAAGGTGTCAATGAAGAAGAATTTGCAAAACTCTTTGAAATGGCAAAAATTGACATGGATGGGAAGACTGAATTATACGATGGTATGACAGGTCAAAAAATGCATGAGAGAGTCAATGTGGGTTACATGTACATGCTTAAACTTCACCATTTGGTTGATGAAAAAGTACATGCTAGAAGCACAGGACCTTACTCGTTAGTAACACAACAGCCAGTCGGTGGTAAAGCACTCTTTGGTGGACAGCGATTTGGTGAGATGGAAGTTTGGGCTCTTGAAGCATATGGTGCAGCGCATACCCTAAGAGAGATGTTAACCGTAAAATCAGATGATGTTGAAGGCAGAATTTTAGCGTATAAAGCGCTAACGCGTGGGGAAAATGTACCTCAAACGGGAATACCAGAAACATTCTATGTTTTAACAAATGAGTTGAAGTCTTTGGCTTTAGATGTTGAGATTTATGACGAGGTGGAAGAAGATGAAACGACTAGAACCAATTGAGATACACGAAGAAAGCCGACCTAGAGATTTTAAAGCATTTCAATTAAAGCTTGCAAGTCCAGAGAAGATTCGTTCATGGAGTTATGGAGAGGTTAAAAAGCCTGAAACGATTAACTATCGTACACTAAAACCTGAACGAGATGGTCTTTTTTGTGCCAAAATCTTTGGACCAGTAAGAGATTATGAATGTTTATGTGGTAAATATAAAAAGATGCGTTATAAAGGCATTAAATGTGAGAAATGTGGTGTTGAAGTCACCAGTACGAAAGTACGCCGTTCTCGCATGGGACACATTGAACTCGTGACTCCTGTTGCTCACATTTGGTATGTTAATTCATTACCAAGTCGTGTGGGTACACTTTTAGGTGTCAAGATGAAAGATCTTGAGCGCGTACTTTATTATGAAGCGTATATCGTACAAAATGCTGGAGAAGCTTTTTACGATGCGGATAATAAAAATAAAGTAGCCGTGTTTGATGTTCTCAATGAAGACCAATACCAATCACTTGAGCAACGATTTTGTGACACAGGTTTTGTGGCTAAAATGGGTGGTGAGGTTATCAGAGATCTTCTTGCTAGTTTAGATTTGGTAGAAATTTTGGGACAACTCAAAGAAGACATCAATCAAACCAGTTCAGAAGCAAAGAAAAAAACCATTATTAAACGATTGAAAGTCGTAGAAGCATTTTTAAATAGTGGTAATCGTCCTGAGTGGATGATGATCACCATGCTTCCTGTTCTTCCGCCAGACCTCAGACCTCTTGTAGCACTTGATGGTGGAAAATTTGCAGTTAGCGATGTCAATGATCTTTATCGTCGTGTTATTAACCGAAACTCACGATTGAAAAGATTGATGGAGCTTGATGCGCCAGAGATTATTATTCGTAATGAAAAAAGAATGTTACAAGAAGCGGTTGATGCACTTTTTGATAATGGAAGACGCGCAAATGCAGTTAAAGGTGCTAACAAAAGACCTTTAAAATCATTGTCTGAAATTATCAAAGGTAAGCAAGGTCGTTTCCGTCAGAACCTTCTTGGTAAGAGGGTTGACTTTTCAGGTCGTTCTGTTATCGTTGTGGGACCAAACTTGAAAATGGATCAGTGTGGACTTCCAAAACAGATGGCATTGGAGCTTTTCAAGCCACATTTATTAGCTCGTCTTGAAGAAAAAGGTTATGCGACCACTGTTAAGCAAGCTAAAAAAATGATTGATATGAAAACCAATGAAGTGTGGGAATGTTTGGCGGAAGTGGTTAAAGGGCATCCTATTATGCTTAACCGTGCGCCAACATTGCATAAACTTTCCATTCAGGCATTTCACCCTGTTTTGATTGATGGTAAGGCTATTCGTTTGCATCCACTTGTTTGTTCGGCATTTAACGCGGACTTCGACGGTGATCAAATGGCGGTTCATATTCCATTGTCTCAAGAAGCGATTGCTGAGTGTAAGATTTTGATGTTAAGTTCTATGAATATTTTGCTTCCAGCTTCAGGTAAAGCGGTTACGGTTCCGACACAAGATATGGTTTTGGGTCTTTACTATTTAACCTTAGAGAAAAAAGATGCAAAAGGTTCAAACAAAATTTTTGCTAATGTGGATGAAGTGCATATTGCTATTGATTCTGGGTATTTAGAAATCCATGCAAAGATTAAGACCATTGTTAATGATCGTGTACTTTTTACGACAGCAGGTCGTTTGATTCTCAAATCAATTTTACCTGATTTTGTTCCTGAAGAGCTTTGGAATCGTGTGTTAAAGAAGAAAAATATTGGTAGTTTGGTTGATTATGTTTATAAAGAGGGTGGTATTGGTATCACTGCAGGATTTTTGGATAATCTTAAAAGTCTTGGTTTTAAATATGCAACGGAAGCGGGTATTTCTGTATCAATTGATGATATTAGAGTGCCTGAAACCAAAGTTAAAAAGATTAAAGAAGCGAAGAAAAAAGTTCGTGAAATCCAAAAACAGTTTACTTCTGGTTTATTGACAGAACAAGAACGATATAACAAAATTATTGATATTTGGACCGATACGAATAATGATGTGGCTTCGGAGATGATGAAGCTAACTGAAAGCGATAGAGGTGGATTTAACCCTATTTATATGATGGCAGATTCTGGAGCGCGTGGTTCGGCTGCACAAATTCGTCAGCTTGCAGGTATGAGGGGTTTGATGGCTAAGCCAGATGGTAGTATTATCGAAACACCGATTATCTCTAACTTCCGTGAGGGTTTGAATGTTCTTGAATACTTTATTTCAACGCACGGTGCGCGTAAAGGTTTGGCGGATACCGCTCTTAAAACAGCGAACGCAGGTTACTTGACTCGAAAACTAATCGATGTTGCTCAAAATGTGAAAGTTACCATGGATGATTGTGGCACGCATGAGGGTGTTGAGATTACTGAGATTAGTGAAAGCGGTGAGCTTATAGAGGCTCTTTATGAGCGCGCAACGGGAAGAGTCTTGGCGGAAGATGTTATTGACACGATTACCAATGAAGTATTATTTACTGAGGGTACATTGATTGATGAGAAGAGTGCAAATGCGCTTAAAGAAGCGAGCATTAAATCTGTGGTTATTCGAACACCGATTACATGTAAAGCTAAAAAAGGTGTATGTGCTAAGTGTTATGGTACAAACTTGGCGGAGGGCACACTTGTGCGCCCTGGTGAAGCTGTAGGTATCGTCTCTGCACAGTCTATTGGTGAGCCAGGAACACAGTTGACACTTCGTACATTCCATATCGGTGGTACGGCATCGACTGAATCTCAAGATCGTCAAGTTATCGCTCAAAAAGAAGGTTTTATTCGTTATTACAATGTTAAAACTTATACGACTAAAGAGGGTAAAAACATCGTTGCCAATCGTAGAAATGCTGCTGTTTTATTGGTTGAACCAAAGATTAAAGCACTCTTTAAAGGTGTGATTGAAATCGATACAGCGCATGAAGAAACAGCTATAACACTGACTGGTGAGAGTGAAACCATTAAGTATACTTTACGAAAAAGTGACTTTGCAAAACCAAATGAGCTTGCCGGTGTTAGTGGTAAAATAGAAGGTAAGTTCTATAGCCCATATAATAGTGGTGATGTCGTTGAAGCCAATGAGAGTATCGTTGAAGTGATTAAAGAGGGATGGAATGTTCCTAGTCGTATCCCTTATGCAAGTGAACTTAAAGTTAAAAATGGCGAGCCGATTATCCAAAAAATTCATGCAGATGCAAAAGGTGTTGTGAAGTATTACAAGCTTAAAGGTGATTATTTACACCGTATCCATGAGATTAAAAAAAGTGATTTGGTTAAAGAAAAAGGTATTTTTGCTGTTATTGCGGATGAAGATGATAGAGAAGCTATTCGTCACTACATTCCAAGAGATTCTATTTTAGATGTTAATGACAACAGTCCCGTAGAGGCAAAAACACTGATTGCTTATCCTTCAACGAATGAGCAAATTACGATAGCTGATTGGGATCCGTATTCTACGCCAATTATTGCTGAGGATGCAGGTACTATTTCGTTTGAAGATATTGAACCAGGTATTAGTGCCACAGAACAATTTGATGATATGACAGGACAAAGTAGACTTGTTATTAATGAATATTTGCCAAGTGGTATGAAACCAAGTATCGTTATTGTCAATAAAAATGGTGAAATTGTCAAGTATCAATTAGAACCAAAAACGGCAATATTTGTTCAAAATGGCGTTACCGTTGGATTGGCAGATTTAATCGGTCGTACACCAAAAGCGATTGCGAAGTCTAAAGATATTACCGGAGGTCTTCCACGAATTAGTGAACTTTTTGAAGCGCGTCGTCCTAAAAATGCAACGGTTATTGCTGAAATTGATGGAACAATTCGTTTTGGAAAGCCACTTCGTTCTAAAGAGCGCATTATCATTGAAGCCAATGATGGAACAAGTGTTGAGTATTTGGTCGATAAAAATACGCAAATCCATGTTCAAGCGGGCGAGTTTGTTCATGCTGGTGAGAGATTAACAGATGGTGTTATTTCAAGTCATGATATTTTAAGAATTATGGGTGAAAAAGCATTGCATTATTATCTAATCAGTGAGATTCAACAAGTTTACCGTGGTCAAGGTGTCGCGATTAACGATAAACATATTGAAGTTATCGTATCTCAAATGCTAAGACAAGTAAGAATTGTTGATAGCGGAGATACTAAGTTTATTATGGGTGATTTAATCAGTCGTCGTCGTTTTAGAGAAGAAAACGAAAACATCCTCAAAATGGGTGGAGAACCCGCCATTGCTGAGCCAACACTCTTAGGTGTTACCAGAGCAGCGATTGGTAGTGATAGTGTTATCTCTGCAGCTTCTTTCCAAGAGACAACCAAAGTCTTGACCGAAGCGAGTATCGCAGGTAAGATGGATTATCTTGAAGATTTGAAAGAAAATGTTATTTTAGGTCGCATGATTCCTGTAGGAACAGGCCTATACCATAACAAAAAATTCAATTTAGAACTCAATCCAAGTAGAGGTTAAGTTAAGGTCTCCTTAACTTAACCTTTTTTTAAGCTATTTTTAAATAAAATTAGCCCCTATTTTTTAAATATTAAAGGAAATACTGTGCCAACCATCAACCAACTGGTTCGAAATGAGCGTAAAAAGGTGATTAAAAAATCAAAATCACCAGCACTTGATAAGTGTCCTCAAAGAAGAGGCGTTTGTACAAGAGTTTATACTACAACTCCAAAGAAACCAAACTCTGCTTTGAGAAAAGTTGCCAAAGTCAAATTGACAAGCGGTTTTGAAGTCATTAGCTACATCGGTGGCGAGGGACATAACCTACAAGAACACTCCATTGTATTGGTTCGTGGCGGTAGGGTAAAAGATTTACCAGGTGTTAAGTATCATATTGTTCGTGGTGCGCTTGATACATCAGGTGTTGCAAAAAGAACGGTGTCTAGAAGTAAGTACGGTACAAAAAGACCAAAAGCAAAATAAATTTAAAGCACAGGTGATGTCCTAAGATTTGACATCATTTGAGTAAAATTTTTAAAAATTTGAAGGAAAAGAAACAATGAGAAGAAGAAAAGCACCCGTAAGAGAAGTTCTACCAGATCCTATCTACAATAACAAAATTATCACAAAATTTATCAACGCTCTAATGCTTGATGGTAAAAAAAGTGTTGCGACTAAAGTATTTTATGGCGCATTAGAGTTGGCTGAGAAGCGTAGCGGAACCCTTAAGGGAATCGAAGTATTTAACAATGCGATTGATAATGTTAAGCCCGTTATGGAAGTTAAAAGTAGAAGAGTCGGTGGAGCAACTTACCAAGTCCCTGTAGAAGTAAGACCTGCAAGACAACAAGCATTAGCATTAAGATGGTTGGTTTCATATTCAAGAAAAAGAAGTGAGCGAACAATGATCGAGAGATTGGCAAATGAGCTTTTAGACTCAGCTAATAACCGTGGCGCTACTTTCAAGAAAAAAGAAGATACTTATAAAATGGCAGAAGCAAACAAAGCGTTTGCTCATTATCGCTGGTAAAATGGTGATGGGAATGTTTACATGTAGACATTCCCTCTCTTTCAACAATTACACCCCCAAGATTACAAGGAAACTATAATGGCAAGAAGTACCCCCATAAATATGGTAAGAAACATAGGTATTGCCGCGCACATTGATGCTGGTAAGACCACTACAACTGAAAGAATTCTTTTTTATACCGGAATTTCACACAAAATTGGTGAGGTTCATGATGGCGCTGCTACAATGGACTGGATGGAGCAAGAGAAAGAAAGAGGTATTACAATTACTTCTGCTGCAACTACATGTACATGGAAAGATCATCAAATTAATATTATCGACACTCCAGGTCACGTTGACTTTACGATCGAAGTTGAGCGTTCTATGCGTGTACTTGATGGTGCTGTTGCAGTATTTTGTGCTGTTGGTGGTGTTCAACCACAATCAGAAACCGTTTGGAGACAAGCAAATCGTTACCAAGTTCCAAGAATGGTTTATGTTAATAAAATGGACCGTATTGGTGCAAACTTTTACGAAGTTGAAAGACAAATCAAAGATCGTCTTAAATCAAATCCTGTTCCTATTCAGATTCCTATTGGTGCAGAAGATATGTTTAAAGGTGTTATCGATTTAGTTATTATGAAAGCACTCGTTTGGGATGAAGACGCAGCAATGGGTTCAAATTACCAAGTGGTTGACATTCCTGCTGAGTTATTGGAAAAAGCAGAAGAATACCGTGAAAAGATGGTTGAAGCCGTTTCTGAAACCAGTGATGAGCTCATGGAAAAATACCTTGCAGGTGAAGTATTAAGCCAAGAAGAGATCAAAGCGGGTATCAAAGCAGGATGTCTAGCCATGACATTTATTCCAATGATTTGCGGGACATCATTTAAGAACAAGGGAGTTCAACCCCTTCTTGATGCAGTTGTTGATTATATGCCTGCACCTACTGAAGTTCATGCTATCAAAGGCGAGTACGAAGATGGTACAGAATGTGTTGTTGATTCGACTGATGATGGCGAATTTGCAGCTCTTGCATTTAAAATTATGACAGATCCATTTGTTGGACAACTTACATTCGTTCGTGTTTATAGAGGAATGTTGGAGAGCGGTAGTTATGCTTATAACACCACTAAAGATAAAAAAGAGAGAGTTGGTCGTTTGTTAAAAATGCATGCGAACAAAAGAGAAGAGATAAAAGTATTACACGCTGGTGAAATCGGTGCAGTTGTTGGTCTTAAAGACACACTTACTGGAGATACACTTGCTGGTGATAAAGATCATGTAATTTTAGAGAGAATGGTATTCCCTGATCCTGTTATCTCTGTTGCAGTTGAGCCAAAAACAAAAGCTGACCAAGAGAAAATGGGTATTGCTTTACAAAAACTTGCTCAAGAAGATCCAAGCTTTAGAGTTGAGACAGATGAAGAGAGTGGTCAAACTATCATCTCTGGTATGGGTGAGCTTCACTTAGAGATTCTTGTTGATCGTATGCTAAGAGAATTTAAAGTAAGCGCAGAAGTAGGTCAACCACAAGTTGCTTACCGTGAGACTATTCGTGCATCTGTTAACCAAGAGTACAAATACGCAAAACAATCTGGTGGTCGTGGACAATATGGTCACGTTTACCTTAAAATTGAACCACAAGATGCGGGTAAGGGTTATGAATTTGTTAACGATATCAAGGGTGGTGCAATTCCAAAAGAATTTATCCCAGCTGTTGATAAAGGTATCAAAGAATCACTACAAGCGGGTGTACTTGCTGGTTATAAAGTGGAAGATGTTAAAGTTACCCTTTATGATGGAAGCTACCATGATGTTGACTCCTCAGAGATGGCATTTAAATTGGCTGCTTCTATGGGCTTTAAAGAGGGTTGTCGTAAGGCAAAACCAGTTATTCTTGAGCCAATCATGAAAGTGGAAGTTGAAACTCCAGAAGACTTTATGGGTGATGTTATCGGCGATCTTAACAGAAGAAGAGGACAAATCAACTCTATGGATGATAGAAGTGGTAACAAAATTGTTAACGCATTCTGCCCATTGGCTGAGATGTTTGGTTACTCTACAGACCTTAGAAGTCAAACGCAAGGTCGTGCTTCTTATTCTATGGAATTTGACCATTATGATGAAGTTCCAAGAAATGTTGCGGAAGAAATTATCAAAAAGAGAAATGGCTAATACTCCAAAATCTGAAAGCCGAATGTGTGAAAACGCATTCGGCTTTTTTTTTACTTCAAAATTTGTCCCCATAGCTCAGCCGGATAGAGCACAGAATTCCTAATTCTGAGGCCGTGCGTTCGAATCGCGCTGGGGACACCACCTATTTATTCACATGATTTTTATAAGAAACAAGCGAAATGGCATAAGGAAATAAGAATGCGCGCTTTACATGTAAAAGAAAATCCATCGCTAGAATACAAAAAAACCATTATGACTGTCGTGGCATTGCTAAGTGTGTATATTGTCTGGGGCAGCACCTATTTGGGGATTAAAATTGCCATCGAAACCTTTCCGCCTTTTTTAATGGCAGGGATTCGCTTCCTTATCGCAGGAGTGTTTTTGTATGGTTTTGTCGTGCTGAAAGAGAAAAAGCATCCCAAACTTATTGAGTGGAGAGATACCACAATCATTGGTACTTTATTACTTTTGGGTGGTAATGGGCTTGTGGTGATTGCTGAAAAAACGATTCCCTCTTCGATTGCTGCTATTGTGATTGCAACAGTTCCTTTGTGGATGATTGTGATCGCTTGGCGACTGAAAAGTCAAACGAGACCCAACAAAAGTACGCTTATAGGAACCCTTATCGGTTTTGCTGGTGTGGTAATTTTGATGTTTCCCTCACACCAAGAGCATTTATATTTTGATACATTTGGGCTTTTGTTAACGCTCTTAGCTGCCATCTTGTGGTCATTAGGCTCTATTTATTCTCAAAAAGCAATACTCCCAACTTCCGTGATGCTCTCAACTGCCATGCAGATGCTCAGCGGTGGCTTGGTTTTAATCATCGTTGCAACGCTTTTTGGCGAATGGCAACAGTTTCATATAGAAACGCTCTCTTCGCGCTCGTTGTTGGCTTTCGCATATTTAGTTTTTATTGGCTCTTTAGTAGGCTTTAGTGCCTATGTATGGCTCTTAAAAAATGTCTCACCCTATCTGGCTTCAACCTATGCCTTTGTCAATCCGATGGTTGCGCTTTTTTTAGGGTATTTTTTTGCCGATGAAGTGTTGAGTATGAAAGCATTGATTGCGACGGTGTTGATTATCAGTGCAGTTGTGATGATCACTCTCTCAAAAGCCAAAAAAAGATCACATAAGTAGCGCATCAATGCGCGCTATCTCCTCAGGGCTGAGTATAAATTCAAAGACACTTAAATCCTCTTTCATATGCTGTGCGGAGGTTGTGCCATTGAGCGGAACAATGCCTTGGTGCATCACATAACGGTAGAAAATTTGCGCAGCACTTTTGTTGTAATGTTGGGTAAGCGTTTGGATAATAGGCGAATGTAAAATATGCGGATTCGCACTCAGCGTCCAAAAACTTTGATAAATCATCCCTTTTCCTTTTGCCCACACACGAAGCGTTCTATCGTAATGAACATCAGCATAAAAACGATTTTGAACGAAGGAGGGCTTAATGCGCGCATCTTCAAAGAGTTTGTGCAACAAAGAAGGGTCATAACAGTTGCTAATACCGATATGGCGAACATCTCCTTTGTCAAAAAGTGATTCAAAGGCTCTCCAAGCTTTGAGTAAATTCACATAAGGGAAAAGGGGTGAATGCAATAAAAAAGAGTCCAGATAGTCTGTTTGTAAATTGTGTTTAGAAATATCACACGATGAGAGAATCTGCTCTTCTAATGAGGTGTGTGAGTCGTAAGGAACCCTTTGAAGATCTTGACCATTCAGTGGTGTGAACTTGGTTTGAAGAAAAAGCGCTTCTCGCTTGCCTCCTTGGGAGTAAAAACGGGCACACCCTTCGCCGACGAGTGCTTCTTCATAATGCTTAGGCTGGCACGCCGTATCAATGCCTCTAAAGCCACTTTCAAGCGCTAAGGCGACCAGATCTGCTGTGCGCTCTTTTTTCCATGCGGTACCGTAAAGCATAGGTGGAATAGTGTTCATGAAAACTCCTTTCATTTATTATAGATAAACAAATTTTCAAAGGTGCTGTTTTTACATGATTAAACTTTACATGTAAAGACATTGATAGTCTTCAAGTAGTAGAATTTACCAAAGGAGATAAAATGTTAGCATATCATGCCCAAACAATGCACTCTTATCGTTCTGTGAGAATGAAATCACACAGCATTGATTGGGAACATCAGCCTAAGCAGTTTAAAATCTATCCCCAAACTTTTACGCGTATACCACTGGGTAAAACAAATCCTCAACATCGCTTTTTATATCTTATCGGTGGTATCACTGCACAAAAAAGTTATCCAGGCCATACTTACGCATTGCGAACCAATCCCAGTGCAGGAGCCTTGTATCCGAGCGAAATTTATGTTCAGATTCGAAGTGTTGAAGGGTTTGTGGATGGTATTTATCATCTCAGCCCTTATGAATCTGCGCTTGTACTTCTTTACCCTTTAAACGCGGAAGAGGGCATAGAATCCTTTTTACATGTAGGCAAAGTGAGCGGCTTTGTTTTTCTTTTCTCAGCGCTTTATTATCGCTCTTCTTGGAAATACAAACATCGAGCTTTTCGCTATTGTTTACACGATACGGGTCATATGCTAGGAACACTTGAAGCTTCTTGTACACTCAGCGATAAAAATTACGAAATTATCTATGATATTGAAAAAAATGCACTCAATACGCTCTTTGGCTTTGGCAAAGAGGAGTTTTTTCTATCCTCTGCGATTGTGGGAGAAGTTGATAAAAGCTTTACATGTAAAGCTTTTTCGATGGAACTTCCTTTGGTGGATGGTACGGGAAGTTTTGAGCAAAATAGTCTTATTGAAAAGACCTATGATGAAACATGTAAACTCTCACTAAATCAACAAACAACAATGTCACAGTTTCATTTTGATAAAGAGCGTTTAAAACAAGCTATTTGGCAACGCCGTTCGATTCGAGATTTTACGC
>JAQWCT010000012.1:17180-21277 GCA_028705785.1 Sulfurospirillaceae bacterium
CCCATTCCTAAAGAAGATTTTTTGGAAGTGATGAATTATATCAATGCGCCAATTCCCTCCGATTGTGATGTAAAGATTGAAATATACGCCATTATCAATCATGTTTTGGGAATGGAGCAAGGTGTTTATAAAGAAGGTGTGTATCAAAAAATAGGTGATTTTTCACAAAAGGCAGGCTATCTTTGCTTGGAGCAATCTCTTGGCATGGAAAGTGGCGTGACCTTTTTTTTAGTCGGGCATGATGACCAAAACTATCAAGCTCTTCTTCAAAAAGCTGGTATCTTAGGACATCGACTTTATGTGATAAGTGAGTATTTAGGGTTTGGATGCAGTGGTATTGGGGCGTATTATGATGAAGAGGTTATGGCATTTTTGCAAACGGAGGGGATGATTCTTTATGCTTTGGCGATTGGTCGTTAAAGCAATCCTTTGACCTTAGCCATAAAATCTAAAGGGTCAACAGGAATGCCTCCAACCATAAAGCCAAAATGCAAATGTGGTCCTGTGATGCGCCCAGTTGCGCCACTAAGCCCAATAAGTGAGCTTTTTTTAATAGTATCCCCTACATGTAAAGAAGATGAACTGAGATGATAGTAAACACTGTAAATGCCCTCCCCATGGTCGATGATAACCGATTGTCCTGCGTAGTACCTATCTTTTACTAAGGCAACTACGCCATCATTGGACGCGTAGATGGGTGTGCCAATGACCGCTCTAAAATCAGTGCCAGAATGATAGCTTTGAAGTGAGTTATTAAAAACGCGTGCATTACCGTATGCGCTGGTAATATGACTTTGCATGGGCGCCTCAAAAGATTCTTTCCAAAAGCGTTTGGGTGTAAAAGTGGCATACAAGGCTTTGGCTTCTGCACTCTCTTGTTTAATGCGCGCTAACGCTTCTTTAGGCGGTGAAACTTTAGAAGGCTCGACACTGAGCTCTTCTTGTTGATAATTTCCTTTGATAATGGGAAGATGAACTATCTCTTTCCCTTTTGAGGTTAGCAGTGTCAATTCTATAGCTTTGGTTTGTTTGTAAGGAATGGCGATAAAAGCAATTTTTCGTTGTGCATCGCTAGGGTGTGCGACAAGAGGGATAGATACGCCATCTTTGGAAAGCGTTTTAATGCTTCTTGCATCAAATTCAAGAATCGTTGTTGTACCATTAATAGCTTCTATTGCATATAGATTAAGAGCTATAATAAAACAGAGTAATAAAAACTTCATAGTATCTACCTATCCACTAAACATTTACTTTATTATAATAAAATATCCCCATAAAGCTTATAAGGCAAATGATGAAAGAACTTGAATTGTTTATGGATGCATTAAGAGCAGAAGATTTTGTGCAAGGGCATGAGATATTAGAAGACCAATGGAGAGCATGGAAAGTTGTACCCGAAAAACGAGATGAAAGCTATATCCTTAAAGCCCTTATTAATGGCTCTACAGCCCTTGCCCTTTGGCGCTTGGGACGAGCTGAGGGGTGTTTTAAAGTATGGGAAACTTTTGAAAAATATCGACCATTGATTTTAAGTGTCGATTCTTCTTACACTAAAGCCTACCAAGAAGCCGAAGCATTCTTGATAGACAAATATGCGCAGATTATCGTAAAAGCGTAGTCATTTGTTGTTGGAGTGTTTGTGTCTGATGAGATTGGGCTATAATCGAGGCTTGTAACTGGGTATTATTTGTGTTTAGATTATTGATTTTTACATCCATAGGTTGTTCGGATAGTGTGGCATAACTCGCACTTGCATTGTTTGCAGAAGTGAGCAAAGTATTGATAGAAGATTGTGAACTTTGCATGGAAGCGCCTACCTCTGAGAAAAGCGTACTAACTTGGTCCTGAAGTGCGGTGATACTCCCTTGATTGTCTATGGAGAGTTCATCCGTTGAAATGCTTGAGAGTTGTACAGGTGAACTGTTTCCAAAAAGAGCTTGTCCATTGTAACTTGTTTTAGAAGCGATATCGTCAATAGTGCTTTTAGTCGTTTCAAACTCATTTTTGAGGATGTTTTTTTGGTCACTGTTTAAAATAGCACTGTTATATTTAACGGATAGTTCTTCAAGTTTGAGCGTATTGTCGCTGATGTTGGAAAGGGCTCCATCTGCAACTTGTAGCATTCCCACTTTTTCGTTTTCGTTTTGAACTTGTTGGGTATAGCTTGAAATTTGAGAATTTAGACTATTTGCAATGATTAAATTCGCATTATCTTGACCACTTAGTTCCCTAGTCGCGCCAATTTTAGCTAAAACCGCTTCGCTGGTTGTTTTTTGCTGAGTGATAGTGTTTGAGTTTAGTGCTGTGTTAATTTTCATCATAAGCTCCTTAGATCTTTAGACAATTATACCACTAATCTACTTCGTATTGTTTAATAACTTTAAGCGTATGCCATAAAATCACTACAGCAGAAGAGTAGACGATAAAGCCTAGTCCTACCCACATCCACACAAATGAAAGTTCCCATACTTTGGTGATAAGTATAAAAAAAAGAATAGGAGCTATAAGTTGGCGATAAGCGCCGATATAAAAAATCATCGCAGGTTTTTTCATACCTTGCAAAGCTGCCACACAGACAAAATGCGTTACAAATCCACAAAAGATAAAAATCATGACTAAAACATAGGTTGTACCAAAAGCGATTACTTCAGGGTCACTATCAAATTGTCCAACGAGCCATTTTGCACTTAGGGAGAGAACAATGATACCCAAAAGAGCAATAGTGTAACCATATCGCAGTGCGGCAAAGACAGTTTCACGCACACGCATTATTTTGCCTGCACCCATATTATTAGAAACTAGGCTGAGCGTAGCACTGCTGATGCCAAGGGCAGGAAGAAGCAATAATTGTTCAACCCGAAATCCAATGCCATAACCTGCAACAGCTTTATAGCCATAATGCGTAACAAAATAAAGCGCGAGCAAAGAGCCAAAAGACATCATAAGCATATTAAGGCCAGGGGCAGAACCTTGTACAATTAGGTTTTTATAGATGCGCCAATCAGGATAAAATGCTTTGAGTTGTTCAAAATCAATAAGCCCTATTATCATCGTTCTTCGAAGTAAATAAAGGGCATTGATACCTTGAATAAGTACTGTAGAAGCAGCAATACCTCCAATTCCCATTGGGGGAATAAAAGTCCATCCATACATAAACAAAGGGTTCAGAAGAAGATTGGCAAAAAAACCAAAAATCAGGGTATTTCGATAGCTTTTGGTATCGCCAGTGGCAACGAGTATACCGTTGAGTCCAAAGTTGGCAAAAAAGAGGACAGTTCCTCCTAATATAATTTGTGTGTATTCAAGCGCTAAAGTATGATAGAGTGGCTCTACGCCTATGAGTTTAAGCATGAAAGGAGCCGTTCCATAACCAATAATCCCCATAATAAGACCCAAAAGTAGTACTAGACTCAGTCCTTTTTTAGCAATAAGTTTTGCATGAAAATAATGTTTTTTCCCAAGCGCATTTCCAATAAGCGCACTAAGTGCAGTGCTCCCACCATAGCCAAGTCCTACAATCACAAAAAAGAGAAAAGAGCTTGAAGAGAGGGCTGCAAGAGATTCAGTAGAGAGAAGCCCCGCATAATAAGTATCAACGACATTATAGAGTGTATTAAAGATAAGTCCTAGGCTTGAGGGAATAGCCAATCTCCGAAGTAAAGAGGGGATTGGCTCAAAGATGAGTGCGTGAGTATCCAACACTATTTTTTCATAACTTCTTGATTCTTTTCCAAAATCATCGCATCCAAAGTCATAAATAATGTTTTACTCTCCCCTTCTATGGCTTTAAAAAGGTTGATAATCGCCTCTTTTTCGTCTAAAAGATTGCTAGTACTTGATTTGATATGCTTAGAAATTTCAAGAACATGATTGTGCAAGCTCGTATGTGGATTGACAAGCGCATGAAAGCTTTTAGTTTGACCAAAGGTTTTAGCACCATCTCCTTTATGCCAAGTGCCTAATCTACATGTTTCATGCGTATCAAAAGTCGTATTTTTATCATTGACATAGACAGCACTGTAGGCATCAGATTTAAAAATGGCATGATTCATTTTGGCTAGAGTGATAAAGATGGTTTGTTGAATAGTGTTGATGTT
>JAQWCT010000013.1 GCA_028705785.1 Sulfurospirillaceae bacterium
GCTATGGCGCTTTGCGTAGGTGCAGATATCTGGCAAAGTGCTTATCTTGGATCTTTGGCTTCAGCGATACAAGTCAGTCGAGTAGGCAATATACCGATACAAAAAGAAGAACTTTTAAAAGAACTAGAATAAATGAAAGCCCTACTTTTGGCGGCAGGATTGGGTACAAGACTGCGCCCCTTGACCAATATGCTTCCAAAATGCCTCGTTCCCATCAATGACAAACCTCTTTTAGAATATTGGCTTGAACATCTTACCCAAGTGGGAATAAATGAATTTTTAATCAATACGCACTATTTACATGTAAAGGTTGAAGAGTTTATCAATCAATCAAAATACAAAGACAAAATTACCTTAACATACGAAAAGGAATTATTAAATACAGGTGGAACACTACTTGAAAATAGGGATTTTTTCAATAATGAATCTTTTATGCTCGTTCATGCCGATAATTTATCTTTTTGTGATTTTAGCGCGTTTATCAACGCACACGATAAGAGAAAGAATGGCTGTGAAATAACAATGATGACCTTTGTAACCGATACACCATCCAGTTGTGGCGTCGTGAAAATTGATGAGGATGCAGTGGTGCAAGAATTTTACGAAAAAGTTAAAAATCCACCCTCCAATTTGGCCAATGGTGCCGTCTATATCTGTGAACCCTCTTTATTTGCTTTTTTAGAGCATTTAAATAAAGCAAATATAGATTTTAGTAATGATGTGTTACCTGCTTTTATGGGAAAAATAAACACCTTCTTAAATGACAATTATCATAGAGATATTGGCTCACTTGAAAGTTATGCACAAGCACAGATTGATATGAAAAATCGCGGAACTAATCTTGCTTTTAGTCCTAATATGAGGAGATAAAATGGAACAAACTGTTAAAGCGCTACATGAACAAAGAAGCAAACTTTGGGATGCGAGTATTGCAAACCATGCAAAATACATTGATACAAAAACAGGTCTTTTTGAAACCAAGTGGACACAAAATCGTCCTTGTCCTGTCTGCAAAGAAGACAACTGTATTGCTATTTTTGAAAAAGAAGGCGGTGTCTATGTCAAATGCTTAGCATGTGAGATGGTTTATATCAACCCTGTTTTTACAGACAGTGCCATTACGCATTATTACCAAAGCAATCACTCCATTCAATCGCAAATCGTAGAAAACAGTGATGAATTTTATGTTAATCTCTACAACCAAGGCTTAGATAGCATTGAAAAAATATCTCCTAAAGGCACTATCTTAGATATTGGATGCTCTTCAGGTGTCTTTTTAGATGTTGCCAAAAAAAGAGCATGGGAAACCCATGGCGTAGAACTCAACGAAAAAGAATTTGAATTTGCCAAAAAAAAAGGACATCATGTCCACAATGCCTTGCTTGAGACACTTGATTTAAAAACCACTTTTGATGCAATTACGATGTGGGATGTATTTGAACACATTAAAGATGGTGAGTTTTATCTGATAATGATGTCAAAATTATTGAAAAAAAATGGTGTGATATTTTTACAAATTCCAAGCTCCGATTCACTCGCTGCTAAGATTTTGCAAGAAAAATGCAATATGTTTGATGGCTTAGAACATGTCAATATTTATGGTGTTAAAACCATTACAAAACTCGCAGAAAAATGTGGGCTAGAAGTTCTTGCTATGAGAACGGTCATTTCAGAAATTGGTGTTATTAATAACTATCTTTCTTATGAAAACCCTTATCTTGGAAACACAGACAACAAAAGCACTATTCCCAATCTTATCGATGAAAAAACACTACATGAAAAACTTTTAGGCTACAAACTACAGGTTGTTTTAGGAGTTAAAGCATGAAAGTATGTACGCACTGTGTGATGCCAGATACCAAACCTGATTTACATTTTGATGAATTCGGTGTCTGTGATGCGTGTCGCTCACAAGAGGCTAAAAACAAACAAATTGATTGGAATAAAAGAGAAAAAGAGTTTTTAGAAGTTGTACATGTAAACAAAAAAAATAGTGATTATGACTGTATTATTGGTGTGAGTGGTGGCAAAGATTCAACTTTTCAAGTTCTCAAAGTTAAAGAGCTAGGGCTTAACCCACTGTGCATCTGTTTTGAACCTACCATTCCGACCGAAATTGGTAGAAAAAACCTTGAAAATCTCAACAATTTAGGGGTTGATCTTTTACATGTAAAACGCAATCCCATCGTCTATAAAAAACTAGCGCGCGAAGCTATCAAGCGTACAGGCGATTGCGAATGGCAAAACCATCTAGGCATCTTTACCGTTGTCCCTCATTTTGCGGTTAAATTCAACATACCACTCATCATTTGGGGAGAAAGCCCTCAAATCGAATACGGTGGTCCAGCAAGTAGTAAAACTCGCAATAACTTAGACCGCCAATGGTTAGAAGAGTTTGGTGGACTCTTAGGCAATAGAATCTCCGATATGATAGGTGTGGAAGGCATTACAGAGCGTGATTTATCGCTTTACATGTACCCAAAAGATGAAGATATTCATCGCGTTGGTGTGACGGGACTTTTCTTGGGTTATTACTTTAAATGGGATTTACGAGAAGTGCTCAAAAAATCACATGCCAATGGCTTTTCAACCACCATTCGCCCTGTAGAAACGACCTATGAAAATTTTGAAAACCTAGACTGTTACAGTAACCATGTTCACGATTATCTCAAATATGTCAAGTATGGCTTTGGGCGTGCGACTGACAATGCCTGTTTAGATATACGCTTAGGGTATATTAGTAGAGAAGAAGGAGTGCGCCTTGTCAATAAATACGATGGTATTCCCCCTCGCCTTGCTATTAAAGAATACTTAGACTATACAGGCTTTACACAAGCAGAATTTGATGCTATCGTAGACTCATTTACCAATAAAAAAATCTTCCAAAGAGACGCCAATGGCAAATTTATCAAAGATATAGACGGTTCATTGGTACGAAAAGAGGAATACATTGTCCGCTAACATCGTCATTATTGATTATGGTATGGGAAATTTGCGCTCGGTGCAAAAAGCCTTTGAAAAAGTAGGTTTTTCTGCCACCATTACCCGTGACCACGCCCTTATCAAAGAAGCTTCTCACATCGTTTTACCTGGTGTCGGAGCTTTTGGGGATGCCATGAAAAATCTTAATAGTTTAGGCTTGAGTAACCTTTTACATGTAGAGGTACTTGAGCATAAAAAACTCTTTTTAGGCATCTGTTTAGGGATGCAACTCATTGCAGAAAAAAGCTATGAATTTGGCGAACACCAAGGATTAGGCTGGATAGAAGATGCAAAAGTTGTGCGCTTTGAAGAAAGCTCTTTAAAAATTCCTCATGTCGGCTGGAATGAGATGAACTTTCACAATCCTAGCATTTTATTTAAAGATATTCCAGACCATAGCAACTTTTACTTTGTACACTCTTACTATTTTGAAGCGCCTTCAACGCATGCCATAGGCTATTGTGATTATGGTCACTCTTTTGTCTGTGCCATTCAAAAAGAGAATATTTTTGCAACCCAATTTCACCCTGAAAAAAGTCAAACACACGGACTTCAAATCATTAAAAATTTTGCACAGTTAACGAAAGAATCATTATGCTAAAACATCGCATCATTCCTTGTGTGTTACTCAAAGACTGGCAACTCGTTAAAAGCATTCAATTTGGCTCTTTTCGCACCATCGGACACCCTACTGCAACCGTTCGTATTTACAATGCCCGCAATGTCGATGAACTCATCGTTTTAGACATTGATGCAAGTTTAAACAATGAACCCATCAATACCGAAATCATCACAGACATGGCGAATGAGTGTTTTATGCCTCTTACCATTGGTGGTGGCATCAAAACCATTGAAGATGTTTACACTGTTTTAGGTGCAGGTGCCGATAAGGTTTCTATCAACTCTGAAGCCATTAAACGACCCTCATTCATCAAAGAGATCGCCACCATTTTTGGCTCGCAATGTGTTGTTTGCTCCATTGACATTAAAAAAGTGGATGGTAAATACAGAGTTTTCACTAAAAAAGAGGGATTACTTGACATCGACCCAATTGAACTTGCCAAAGAGTATGAGCGCCAAGGGGCTGGAGAGATTTTGCTCACGTCTATTGACCGAGAAGGAACAACACTTGGCTACGATACTGAGCTTTTAAAACTCTTTGCCAATACCCTTCATATCCCTATTATCATCAACGGTGGTATGGGCAAACCCGAGCATGGTGCCGAAGCTTTACAAAATGGAGCAGACGCACTCGCAGCAGCCTTTATTTTCCATTTTACGCAGTTCACCCCAAATATGATAAAAGAAGAACTCTCCCATCACCACTATCCTGTTAGACTATCCTAAGGAATCATTATGGACGATATCTCAACTAAAGCCCTTAACACTTTTACAAAAAACATGAAATACTTTGAAGAAAATCATAAACCTATTTTTGAAAAAATTTCACTACTTAACCAACTCATCGACGATGGACACTATAGTGAACACTACGCCTTGGAGTATAAAGAAGAAGGTTATTTTGATATTTTAGAGCTTTCCAGTAACGAATTTTTATATAAAGAAAATAGTATTGAGCACGCCACAAGAATGGTAAATTCTGTCGACCTTAAACGAACAGGTGGAATTTTTAAAGCTCAAAAATATGTCCGAGCCTCCGAAGAACAAGCTGAACGCATCGATACAAGTGAACTCTCTTTTCACAATTCACTTTGGAGCACCGTCAAAATTATCAATTATGTCAATATGCATACTCCTCCTGAGACCTATATGAACCGTGTTCATAAAATCATCTTTTTAGGCATTGGACTGGGACTTCATCTTCTAAAAATAACTGAAAAATTAAATCCTCAAGTTATTTTTATCAAAGAAAAAAATCTTGAAACATTTCGCCTCTCTTTATTTGTGACTGATTATAAGCAACTTGCACAAGATCATTTTCTTTACTTTTCGCTTACCGATGATGATGATGAAGAGAACAAAAATTTTGTACAATTCTTAGACAAAGGCAATAATTATAATCTCAATTTAAAACACATTCCTTTTACGCTCAATTATGAATCAGAGCTTAGGCGACTTCAAGGGCATGTTTTATCGCAAAGCTATATCGCCTATGGATATAGTGCTATGTTACTTCGTTTTATCGATTCACCACGCTACCTTGCGCAAGGATACTCTTTTGTCAATGTTAACAAAATGCACCGTGATACGCTCTTTTCTGAAAAACCTGTTTTACTTGCATTTTCAGGTCCTTCCACTCGTAAAAATATTGAATGGTTAAAATCCAATCGTCATCGTTTTATCCTTGTGAGTGCTCTTTCTACATGTAAATTGCTTCATCATGCAGGCGTTGTGCCTGACATCGTTGTGCATATCGATCCAGGTGAAAATACTGCATTATTATTTGATGGGTTTGAGCCTAAAGAGTATTTAAAAGATTCTATTATTATCCTCGCCTCCAATGTTGATGAAAAGACTGTTCAGCGGTTTAATCGTTCTCAAATTTATTTTGTTGAACAAGGAACAACTTATAAAAAAGATTTTGGAAAATTCTCAGCACCGAGCGTAGGGGAATATTCTTATGGACTTTGTTTGATTTTAGGGGCAATGAAAATGTTTATGCTTGGAATTGATTTGGCTTTAGATAACGAAACACTTCAAACTCATGGTGGATTTCACGCATTTCAAACAAAAGGTGAAATAAACGATAAAAATGCCTCACTTGACCCGCATACTTCTGTTGAATTTGTTCGTGGTAATTTCTTAGAACAAGTACCTACTCTAGCTCCCTATAAAATGTCAATTTCACAACTTGAGACATTTACGGAAATGCTTAAACGATTTAATCAAACGATTTACAACCTCAGCAATGGTGCCTACCTCGAAGGGTGCAACCCACTTAAAATAGAAGATTATAATTGGGAACAATTAGAACCACTTGAACATACTGTTATCCATGAACATCTCAACACATTTTTTAAAACAATTAGTTCGGATGATTTTAATGAAGAGGATAAAGGACAATTAAAACACCAAATCAAAGAAGCTAAAAAACTCGAAAAAATTATTAAACAGCATCAAAAGAAGAGATTTGTAAACGCAGAGGCTTATCTTAATACACTTGCGGAGCTCTCATGGGAGTTAAGTGATATGAATTATAAAACGCATTCAGACCTTGCACAAGTCTACTATGAATATTTTCCTATCGTTCTAAGCTATATTTTTGATTTATTCAATACCAAAGACCTTGACAATCCCAACAAGCATGTCACAAAAATAAACGCTATTTTAGTCAAACAATTGCTTAAAATATCAAAACTTTATATCACCAAACTTGAAGGTTATGTGAAGTAGTTGACCGAGCCAAAAGGCTCGGTCATAAGAGAATTGACTATTGTAATAGTTTTAATACATTCTGTTGAACTGCATTGGCTTGGCTCATAGCGTATGAACCAGACTGCGCTAGAATGTTAAACTTAGAGAAGCTTGCTGATTCTGCAGCAAAGTCAACATCACGGATTTGAGATTCCGCTGATTTAACATTTACTTGTGTTACAGAGATGTTGTTAATAGTACTAACCAATTGGTTTTGTACAGAACCTAAGTCTGAACGAATCGTATCAAGATCTGTGATTGCCGCTTCAAGTGTACTAATGGCTCTCATAGCACCCTTAAGCGTTGTTACATTGATGTCTGCTAGGTTAGTAAATGCTTCATCACTTGTAGTAACACTATTTTGTCCTTCAGCATTTGTTGCCAATGTTGAATCAGCAGCAATTTTTCCAAGTGTTCCTGTACCTTTTAGCAATGTCATATCACTGGTAAGTGAGATATCCGCTGTCGTTGTAATATCTGTTCCAATGACAGTACCAGCTTTTAAGCCTACACCCGTACCGCCACCAATTTGCGCATCTGATAAATCTTGCGTTAACAGTGTACCCGCTTTAAGGATAGTACCTGTTTTCAATGTAGAACCAGCTTTTACTACCATATCTTGGTTAAGTGTAATAGCTGCATTGACAGTAATATTACCACCAATGGTTGAATCCTCTTTTAATTTACTTGATGTTGCTAGTACAGAACCCGCTTTTAGGTCAGTTTCTGCAGTTGTAGTAATAGCGGCGCCTGATGTGGTCAATTTTTCGCCCAAGACACTACCCGCTTTTGCAATAGAACCTGAAGATAAGGTACTTCCCGCTTTCAATGTCATATCTGAACCAAGAACTGAGTCACCACTCGTTGTAATATCAGCTCCAAGAATTGTTCCAGCTAATAATACAGAGCCTGAAGCTAATGAAGCACTCGGAGTTCCAGCATCAACATGCATAATCATATCTTTGGATAATGTAGTTGCCGATAATGTAAGATCTACGACCAATGTCGTTCCTGCTTTATATGTTGTTGTACCAACGGAGATGTCTTGATTTAAAACGGTACCTGCATCAAGAATAGTTCCTGAAGCGAGAACAGACCCTGCTTTGATAAACATATCGCTACTTAGAGTTACAGCAGCTGCACTATCTGTTGTTATTTTTGATGTTAGTGTTGTATCTTTATTGATTTTAGTAGCACTAGCAATTGTAGAACCAACAACCAAGGTACTATCTGCTGTTGATGAAGCGACTGTCATCTCAGAAGCTGCTGTCATCGTATAATCAAAGCCCAATGTTGAATTTGCAGCAACTTTAGTACCTGATTCAACAATACTTCCGATAGCTAAAACAGAATCTTTGATAGCAGTCATTGAACCTGTAATAGTAATATCAGCACCTACGGCTGCGCCACGATCTGCACCTTTAATTTGGAAAGTGGAAGAACCCGCTTGTGTTACTTCAACATAACCCAAAGTAGTCATCTCTTTTGCTGAAGCACCCATAACAGTGATATCACCAGTCACCTCAATAGCACGACCATCTTTTGAAGATAAGACAAGTGTTCCATCTTGATTTTTAGTTGCAGTAACGCCTGTTTCACTGGTTTTTTTATTGATTGCGTTTAGTAATGTACCATCTTTATCGTTAGCACTTACATTAATTGCACCAATTTGAATACCATTGATTTTAAAATCAGTACCCGTTGTACCAGCAGCAATCGTACCTGTAGTGACACTAACAACTGCCTTAGCCGTGATACCTGTTTCTGCGCTGTATTTATTTAACTGATCAGCTACAGCACCTAAACCATTGGCTGCTTTGTTGTTATACTGAATATCGACTGGTTCAAGAGTAACAGATGCACCTGTTCTACCGCTCACAATCGTCAACTGATTTTCACCAACATTTGCTACATCTAGACGAGCTTGTGTTGTTTGTCCAATTTGACTTGTCTCAGCAGAACCAATAGAAGCTTTAACTGTCTCATTGGCACTAGAACCAACTTGAAATTCTTTATTAGTAAAAGTACCTGAAAGTAATTTTTGACCATTGAACGATGTTGTTTTAGCAATATTGTTCAAGTTCTCCAATAGACGATCGATATCTTTTTGAATTGCAAGTCTTGAAGTTGAGTTTTGACCATCAGATGCCGCTTGTACTGCTTTAGTCTTGATAGTATCAAGAATAGAAGAGTATTCGTTAAGCGCACCATCAGCAGTTTGAATCAAGCCGATTGCATCGTTACCATTAGATACAGCTTGTGCAAGTGAACTTGCTTGAGCACGAAGAGAGTTAGCGATAGCAAGACCAGATGCATCATCAGCTGCTTTGTTAATTCTCAAACCTGAAGACAATTTAGAAAGAGAATTGTCCAAACTTCTGTTGTTCATTGTAGCTGCTGTATGTGAATTGAGCGCCGCAATGTTAGTGTTAATTCTGAAACCCATGATAAATCCTTTTATCTTTTTGTATTTCGCAGGCATCCTTGCCTTTGATGTAAACTAAATCGGAACCTCATGAAAAAACTTTAACATCTGACGCTTATTTTTAAAAAGACTCTTTTTTAGATAGAATACGAAAAAATGTTTACATGTAATGGAAAAATATTGAAAAATTTAATCATCGTCGAGTCACCCACGAAAGCAAAAACCATCAAGAATTTTTTAGGAAAGAACTATACGGTTATCGCTTCAAAGGGACATATCAGGGATCTTCCTAAAAGTAGTTTTGGTATTAAGATAGAGGGACAAACCTTTACCCCAGAGTATCGCGTCTCTAAAGACCACTCTGCCATCGTCAAAGAGATGAAAGAACTCGCCAAGAATGCAGACCAAGTCTATATCGCGACGGATGAGGATAGAGAGGGTGAAGCTATTGGTTTTCATATCGCTACAGCCATAGGTCGCGATCCCAATGAACTTCCACGCATCGTCTTTCATGAGATTACCAAAACAGCGATTACCCATGCTTTGGAAAATCCTCGCAAACTTGATAACAGTAGTATCAATGCACAACAAGCCAGAAGGCTTCTAGATAGAATTGTGGGATACAAACTCTCTCCCCTTCTTTCTTCTAAAATTCAAAAAGGCTTAAGTGCAGGTCGCGTGCAGTCTTCTACACTAAAAATCGTTGTTGATAGAGAAAAAGAGATTAGAGCTTTTGTGGCTGAAGAATTTTGGAGTATTGATGCACTTTTTAACAAAACCATTGAAGCTTCTTTGGTTGAATTTGAGGGTTCTAAAATTGAGAAAATGACGATTAGTGAAGGCGGAAAAGCCAATGCTATCAAAGCTAAACTGGCTCTTGAAAACTTTAGCGTTGCACTTATCGAGAAAAAAGAGAGAGAAAGTTCGCCCTCTCCTTCATTTATGACCTCAACACTCCAACAAAGTGCCTCTAGTGCGCTGGGTTACTCACCAAAAAAGACGATGATGTTGGCTCAAACACTCTATGAAGGTGTTAAAACTCATCAAGGCGTACAAGGTGTTATCACTTATATGCGAACTGACTCCCTTAATGTTTCTAAAGAAGCGATTGAAGCAGCAAGAGAGCAGATTGTAACACTTTATGGCAAGGCTTATCTACCAGAAAAACCACGATTTTATGCCAATAAAAGCAAAGGTGCACAAGAAGCGCATGAGGCAATTCGCCCTACTATCTTAGAATTTACACCCGCCATCGCCAGTGAATATCTCAAACCTGATGAACTGAAACTTTATGCCCTTATCTATAATCGTTTTATTGCTTCACAGATGAACAACGCACGATTTGAGAGCCAAACACTTTTATTTGAAAGTAAAAGTGGGAAGTTTAAAGCCAGTGGAAGAAAACTTTTATTTGATGGATTTTATAAAGCATATGGGGACAATGATAAAGACAAACTTTTACCAGATTTGAGTTTGGGACAAAGTGTCGCGCTCACCCATATCGAAGCCAATCAACACTTCACAGAGCCTCCTTCACGCTACTCAGAAGCTAGTTTGATTAAAAAGTTAGAAAGCTTAGGCATTGGACGACCCTCCACTTATGCACCGACTGTTTCGGTGCTTACGGCACGAGAATACATCACCATTGAGAAAAAACAAATCGTACCTACCGAAGTTGCTTTTAGCGTAACTGAACTTTTAGAACAACACTTTCCACAGATTGTAGACTCTTCATTCACCTCTAACATGGAAGAAAGGCTGGATCTTATCGCTGAGGACAAAGAAGATTGGCAAGCGATTTTATGGAGTTTTTACGAGCCTTTTGAAGCTCAAATCGCCAAAGGAAAAACAGGCATAGAAAGCCAAAAAGTCGTTGTCTTCACCGGGGAAATCTGCCCAGATTGTGGAAAAGAACTTGTCAGACGCAAAGGAAGATTTGGAGAATTTATCGCATGTAGTACTTATCCTACATGTAAATATACCCAAAACCTCTCCAAACCAAAACTACCTGAGCAAGAAAAAGTGACTTTAGAAGTACCTTGTCCTGAGTGTGGCGGTGCTATTATTGAGCGCAAATCACGAAGAGGCGTCTTTTTTGGTTGTGGGAATTATCCTAAATGTAAATTTATCTCCAATCACGAACCAACCGCAAAAAAATGTCCTGAGTGTAGCTACATCATGTCCAAAAGAGAACTTCGTAAAAAAGAAATTTATGAGTGCATTAAATGTAAACACAAAGAGGATGCGTGATGCGTAAGTCGATATTTTTATGTTCCATTTGCAATATCTCAAGCGGAAGCTGTGCTGAGGATTGTGGTTTTTGTACCCAAAGTGCAAAGCATCATGCAGATATCCAAAAATATAAATACAAAGATATCGCTCAAATTGTTTTTGAAGCTAAAAATGCAACGAGTTATGGTGCATTAGGATTTTGTTTAGTCACCTCAGGTTTGGGATTGGATGATAAAAAACTTGCTTTCATTAGTGAAGCAGCTCGTGCGTTAAGAGCTGAACTACCCAATATTCATCTCATCGCTTGCAATGGTATCGCAAATGTTGAACAACTTAAAACTTTGAAAGAAGCAGGCATTAACGCATACAATCACAATTTAGAAAGTTCCCGTTCATTTTATGACACTGTTTGTTCAACCCACTCATGGGAAAGTAGATATCAAACCTGTTTAAATGTCAAAGAAGCTGGATTAGACTTATGCAGTGGAGGTATTTTTGGACTAGGAGAAAGTAAGGAAGATAGAATTGCCTTTATTCAAAGTGTCAAAGAACTCTCCCCCCAAACAATGCCTTTAAATTTTTATATCCAAAATCCTGCACTTCCACTGATGGCAACGCCCTTAAGTGAAGAAGAGGCTTTAGCCATTATTGCGGAAGTCAAATCACATCTCCCTCAAACTATGCTCATGGTTGCAGGTGGGAGAGAAAGCACTTTTAAAAATAGACAGTGTGATATTTTCGAAGCGGGCGCTGATGCCATTGTTATTGGAGATTATCTTACGACCAAAGGACAGCCTCCGACACAAGACTTAGAGATGATTAGAGCTTTAGGATATGACATAGCTAAAAGTTGCCATTAATACGCTTTGCTATTTATGCGTTAGACTTGACTTAAGCGTAAAGAGTGATAAAATAATACCTAAAAATTTCAAATTAACTTTTTTACTTTGAGTCGTTCTAATATAATAATGCTTACAATTTAAGATGTTTTTCATATTGATGATATTTCAAATTTTGATATAATCATCTCTTATAAAACTTTATTTATAAAGAAGTTATTATTTACAAAGGATGCACATGAGTAAAGAAACTGTAACCGTTATCGATAACCGTACGGGTAAAGAGTATGAATTCCCAATCCTCGCTCCTACGCTAGGTGCTAGTGTTGTGGATATTTCTAAGTTTTATGCTGATACGGGCATGTTTACTTTAGACCGTGGCTTTACTTCGACTGCCAGTTGTCGCTCACGCATCACTTATATTGATGGGGATCTTGGAAAATTGATGTATCGAGGCTATGATATCGAATATCTAGCCACTAAAAAATCATTTTTAGATACTGCTTTTTTACTTTTACACAAAGAACTCCCCAATAGAGATGAGTATAAAAACTTTTTAATGGAACTCAAAAAACGCTCTTTTATTCACGAGAGTATGCGAAAACTTTTTGATGCATTTCCTGATAATGCTCATCCTATGGCGATTTTATCTTCTTCTGTTTCAGCGCTTTCCGCCTTTTATTTTGACCATTTAGATATGGATTCCCCTGAGGAAGTGACTGAGATGGCGCATCGCATCATCGCTAAAATTCCTACTATTGCGGCATTTTCATATCGCTACTCACAAGGTCTTCCTATCATCTATCCAGATCTTGACAAAGGATTTACTGAAAACTTTTTATATATGCTAAGAGGTTATCCACATCATCATATTGACCTCAAACCTATCGAAGTCAAAGCACTCGACACGATTTTTACCCTTCACGCAGACCATGAACAAAATGCCTCAACAACAGCGGTAAGAGTGGTTGCTTCTACCCACGCTCACCCTTACGCTGCTATTTCAGCGGGGATTGGAGCTTTATGGGGAAGGGCGCATGGAGGAGCTAACGAATCAGTTATTCGTCAATTAGAACTTATCGGTAGTGTTGACAATGTAGATAAATATATCGCTAAAGCCAAAGACCCTAATGATCCGTTTAGGTTGATGGGCTTTGGGCATAGAGTATATAAAAACTTTGACCCTAGAGCTACCATTCTTAAAAACTTGCAGAAAAAACTTGTCAATGAACTCTCTATCGATAGTGACCTTATGAATGTAGCACATCGCATTGAAGAGATTGCACTCAATGACGAGTACTTTATCAAACGAAAACTTTATCCTAATATTGATTTTTATTCAGGACTCATTCTTCAAGCGCTTAGAATTCCAAAAGAGATGTTTGCAGTTATATTCGTTATAGGTCGAACACCAGGTTGGATAGCGCAGTGGATAGAACTCAAAGAACAACCCGACATGAAGATAGCACGCCCTCGTCAACACTATCTTGGACCCCTTGAGAGAACACCAAAATAAAATCTCTGTCTACATGTAAGAACGATATGCTTACATGTAGACTATTTTAACTTAACGCTATATCCACCTTCAACGCTTTGTAAATCATAACGATAATGTCCATCTAGTAAGATTACAATTCTGTAAAAACCATCATGATTGCCCAGTGTTGCAGAAACAAAAGGAGGACTATCAAGCAATACGGTTTTGGTTGGATAAGAGCTATCTTTTTTAAAATCAATGACTACTTTGTAAGGTTCTGACACAAGAAAATCACGAATTTTAGTATCTTTCGTTACGACTTTAATCTCATTTTTAACGATTTCAAAAGAGATATTATCGGTTAGATAAATGGTTGTGTCTTTGGTTTTTGGAAGAATATTAGCAGGAAGAGGCATTTCTTGAATACTCTTTTTCTCTTCTACTTTATTTGTGCCCAAAAGCGCATTTGAGAGTACTGTTGGTGTTTTAGTTTTAGTTTCATCCACTTTTTTGGAAAGGATAAGAGGTTCATGCCAATTGATATTTTGCTCAATAGAAACAATCTCTTCACTAATGGAACCATCTAAATTTTGAAAAGCAACAGAGACACTTTTTAAAATTCTAGCACTACTAGGGAGTGTGATTTTAGCACTCTCAAAGTCTGTCTTGGTATCTTTAATTTGCGTTGTTTTCCCAGAAGCAAGGGCAGGTCCAGTGGTTTCAAATGGATTTTCTCTCGCATAGCCAAAAATAACCAAAAAAGCACAAAGCCAAGCAAGTTTATTCATCTTTTTTCCTTTATTTATCAGGATCTAATTGACGCAATTCAAAAAATTCTTTTTGCAACACTGCATTTTCATCTTTAAGACTTTTAATTTTAACAACCAGTGTATCTTTATCTTCTTGAAGATTTAGCAGAACATCCAATGAACTTTTACCAAAAAGGACATCTCCTATATAAAGCCCAAAACCGAGGACTACAACAAAAAGCGATATAATTTTGAGATAAAAGAGGGCTGTGGAAGAGCCCCCTTCTTGTTCATCTTCAAACTCATCTAAAACTTGACTCATTTAGAAAAAAGTTGTTTCCCTATATATTCACCAAATTCTAGCTCTTTTTCAATTTCAAGTAAACGGTTGTATTTTGCTGTTCTTTCTCCTCTTGCTGTAGAGCCTGTTTTGATTTCACCCGTATTGAGTGCGACAGCAAAATCAGCGATAAAAGCATCTTCACTCTCACCACTTCGGTGACTCATGACACATTTATAATTATTGCGTTGTGCTAGTCTTACGGTTCGCATTGTCTCAGTTACAGTACCAATTTGATTTGGTTTGATTAAAATGGCATTAGCGATATCTTTAGCGATACCCTCAGCCAAAATCTTTTCATTGGTCACAAATAAATCATCCCCAACAAGTTGGACTCTGTTCCCTAGTTTTTCAGTAAGTAGTTTCCAACCTTCCCAGTCATCTTCACTCAAACCATCTTCGATAGAAACGATAGGGTATTTGTTGCAAAGATTCTCATAATACGCTACAAGTTCAGCACTGCTAAGGGTTCTATTTTCAGAGTCTAGTTTATAACCACCCTCACAGACAAGCTCACTGCTTGCTACATCAAGGGCTATTGCAATATCAATACCTGGTTTATAGCCTGCTTTTTCAATGGCATCCATGATAACTTTGATAGGCTCTTCATTATCTTTAAGATTGGGAGCAAAACCACCCTCATCGCCCAAAGCAGTACTCTCACCCATCCCAGCAATAATTTTTTTCAACTGATGATAGACTTCGGTACAAGAGCGAAGCGCTTCGGAGAAACTCTCAAAATTAATCGGTAAAATCATATATTCTTGAAAATCGACACTATTGTTGGCATGGCTTCCGCCATTGATGATGTTGAACATAGGGGCTGGTAAAGTCATTGCATTGCTACCACCTAAATAACGATAAAGAGGAATGCCAAGACTAAGAGCGCTCACACGAGCAACTGCCATAGAAACACCTAAAACGGCATTAGCGCCAAGACGACCATAATTATCCGTACCATCAAGCTTTTTCATGGCTTCATCGATAGCAGCTTGATTAAAAGGATTAAGCCCAACAAGCTCATCTGCGATCTCAGTATTGACATTTTCACATGCTTTTAAAACACCTTTGCCCATATACCGTTTATCAGCATCTCTTAGCTCTAACGCTTCTCGTTTACCTGTACTTGCCCCACTTGGCACGATAGCACTAGCACTTTTTCCGTCACTTAAAGTTACTTTGGTTCTTACAGTAGGATTGCCTCTACTATCTAGTACTTCATCTGCAACAATATCTTCGATATAGATCATTCATCTTCCTTTACTTCATCAGCTCCACACTCCACAATAATTGAGCTAGAGCCAATGGCTTGTTTGATTTTTTCTTCAATTTCTAAGGCTACTTCTTTATTTTCTTTTAAAAACGCTTTGACATTTTCCCGTCCTTGTCCTAGTCTGGTTTCACCATAACTAAACCAAGCGCCACTTTTATCAATGATGTCAAGCTTCACGCCATAATCCACCATCTCACCCTCTTTAGAAATACCCTCGCCAAACATAATATCAAACTCTGCTTGACGAAATGGTGGGGCAACTTTATTTTTGATGACTTTTGCCTTTACCCTGTTACCAATTTGCTCTTCACCTTGCTTAAGTGTTGCAATTTTTCGAACATCAATGCGCACAGAAGCGTAAAATTTCAGAGCATTTCCACCTGTGGTTGTCTCAGGACTACCATATCCCATCGTACCGATTTTCATACGAATCTGGTTGATAAAGATAACAGTAGTATTCATCTTATGCACAACTGCGGTTAGTTTTCGCAAAGCCTGACTCATAAGCCTTGCTTGTAAACCCATATGTGAATCCCCCATATCGCCCTCAATCTCGCTTTTAGGTGTGAGTGCGGCAACTGAGTCAATAACGATAACATCGACCGCACCACTTCTGGCTAAAGTTTCGACGATATCAAGTGCTTGTTCACCAAAATCGGGTTGAGAAACCAACAAGTTTTCGATATCTACACCTAGATTTCCTGCATATTTAACATCAAGCGCATGTTCTGCGTCTACAAATGCGCATATACTTCCACTGCGTTGTGCCTCTGCAATGATTTGCAATGAAAGCGTTGTTTTTCCTGAACTCTCTGGTCCATAAATCTCGATAATTCTTCCTTGAGGAACACCGCCAATACCAAGGGCAAGGTCAAGACCAATGGAGCCTGTACTAATCGAAGCAATAGGCTCTAAAACTTTATCGCCTAAGCGAATAAGAGCACCCTTACCAAAAGCCTTATCTATCTGTTTGATCGCTAAATCAAGCGCTTTTCTTTTATTTTCGTCGATTTGCATTGTAGTACCTCTTTTTTAATGGATTTATTTTATCATTTTGAGCTTGAAAAAGCCCTTTGGAGTCATTTTATAGGAAATATTTTTTTATCTGTAAAAATATTTCAATATGGAATATGTTAGAATACGACTAAACATTCTATAAGGCTATTTTTGAAAACAATTACCGTAGCGCACTCCCCCGACGCTGATGATATTTTTATGTATTTTGCCATTAAATTTGGCTGGGTAAATGCAGATGAGTTGCTTTTTGATAATATCGCTTTGGACATTGAAACGCTCAATATTGAAGCGCTAAAAAACACCTATGACATCAGCGCCATTAGCTTTGCCCTTTATCCTAAAATTCGCAATGAATACGCCCTTTTACGCACAGCCGTTAGCTTTGGTGAGGGCTATGGTCCCAAACTGGTCAAGCTTCAAAACACCATCCTCAAAAAGAATTTTAAAGTGGCTTTGAGCGGTACGCACACGACCAATGCGATGCTTTTTAAGATTGCCTACCCCAATGCTAAAATCATCTATAAAAACTTTTTAGAGATAGAAGATGCTGTGCTTAGTGGTGAAGTAGATGCAGGTGTTTTAATTCATGAAAGTATTTTAAATTTTAACGCTCATTTGGTCGTTGAGCGAGAATTGTGGGATATTTGGAAAGAGCTTTGCAAGGGTGAGTTTCCTCTTCCCCTAGGTGGTATGGCACTGCGTCGAAGTATGCCGATACATCGTGCCATTACCTGTGAAAAAACACTGATTAAAGCTGTTTTTGTGGCGTATACCCATCAAACGATGCTGTCTAAAATGTTGATTGAGAGAAATCTTGTTCGGGTAGATAAAAACACCCTTCAAACCTACCTTGGACTCTATGCCAATGATACTTCTATCGAAATGAGTGATCTCCAATACAACGCTATCAATAAGCTTTTTGAGATAGGTTACGATCATGGTTTTTACGACCAATGTATCGATGCTAAAGATTATCTTATTCCTAGTGAATACGAAGACTTGAGGAACAATTAATGGAATCTAAACTTGTAGCCTTAGGCATTGAAACTTTCAAAATATCGCTTTATCTCTCCATGCCGATGCTTTTAGCAGGTCTTATTGCAGGACTTGCCATCAGTATCTTTCAAGCCACCACACAAATCAATGAAATGACACTCAGCTTTGTACCCAAAGTACTCATCGTCATCGTTGTCGCCATCTTTACAATGCCTTGGATGATGAATATGATGATAGAATTTACCACGCGTATCTTCGATATGATTCCTAACTTTAGATTTTAATGACTAAATCTATCAACTTTTCCACCTTTTCAAGCATCAAAATCGGTCCAACTGTTGCGGTTGAACTGATTGATACCATGACTTCTTTACCCCCCGATGTACGCATCATCGGAGGCGCTAATAATCTTTTGGTCAGCCCCAATCCACCCAAACTAGCAATGCTCGATAAATGTTTTGACTTTGTTTATAGGAAAGATGATTGCTTACATGTAGGCGGTGCAACCAGTAGTGGCAAAATCCTCTCTTTTGCAAAAAAATACAATCTTGCAGGCTTTGAACTGATGCAAAAACTCCCCGGAACGCTTGGTGGTATGGTTAAAATGAATGCGGGACTCAAAGAGTGGGAAGTGTTTAATAATCTTATTGCCATTCGTACGCAACATGGTTGGATAGCCAAAGAAGCTATCGAATATGGCTACCGACACACACATTTTGAGGGCATCGTATATGAAGCATCATTTACATGTAAAGAGGGATTTGATGAAACGCTTCTAGCCATGTTTAAAAAAATGCGCGACAACCAACCTCATTATCCTAGTACTGGAAGCTGTTTTAAAAACCCCAAAGATGGGTACGCTGGAAAACTTATCGAAGAAGCGGGGCTCAAAGGTAAACGAATAGGTGATATGAGCTTTAGCGATGAACATGCCAACTTTTTAGTCAATCTAGGAAATGGCACATTTGAAGATGCCTTGGCACTTATTAATCTTGCCAAAGAAGAAGTTTTAAAACGATTTGGAATTCAATTAGAAGAAGAAATTATCATTTTTTAATAAACATATCTTTGGAAGAGCCTCTAATTTTGAGGGCTTCAAGCGTTGTAAACTTTCCTTGTTCATAAGCATCAATAGCACATCGTCCTATCATAGCCGCATTATCAGAGCAAAATTCCATCTTTGCGGTGAGTAAAGGTGCTTTTTTTGATGCACAAAAAGCTTCTAAATGCCCTCTTAAATACAAATTAGCACTCGCACCCCCTACGACACCAAATCGCTCTATGGCTCGCTCTTTGTACGCTTTTTTGATTTGTCGCATGAGGTGTGCAACGGCTATGCGTTGAAATGAGGCACAAATATCGCATATCGTTTGCTCATCCAGATTTTCGTGTGCTTCAACGCACAATCTGACTTGATTTTTAAGTCCAGAATAACTAAATGCCATTTGTTTAGAAGCCAAAAGAGGTATCGTAAAATCAAACTTTTTTTCATTCCCCTTTCGTGCATATGCTTCGATAATAGGCCCTGCTGGGTAAGGCAGTCCTAGCATTTTACCGACTTTATCAAAACTCTCTCCAAAGCTATCATCCATCGTTGTAGCGAGAAGTTCAATATGCTCCAAATTCTTTACATGTAAGAGTTGCGTGTGCCCACCTGAAACTAACAAAATATCAAGCGGAAAGGTAGTTTCTTTATCGATAAAAAGCGAGTAGATGTGTCCTACAAGATGGTTAATGCCCAAAAGTGGAAGATTAAGCGCAACGCTCAGTGCTTTTGCCATGCTAACACCCTCAACCAAAGTAACGCTAAGTCCTGGCTCATTCGTTACGGCGATGGCTTTGAGATCTTGAAAATAAGGCTTTGTTTCTTCGAGTATTTTAGGAAGGGCAAGCGCATGAAGTCTTGCGGCAAGTTCTGGAACAACGCCACCATAGAGAGCATGTTCGGCATCTTGAGAGATTTTTTTATGAAACAGAAGTTTTTTATCGCTCAAGCGAGTGATAGCGATAGAGCTATCATCGCAACTACTTTCAATGCTAAGTATCAAACGATTTTCACATGCCAAGGTTCAAATCTTACACCATCACTGTTACCAATGGTATAACGCATTGAGATGTAAGGAAGTTTTTGAAGACTCCAAAACTCTTCTGTGCGTGCAAAATTTGCCGTAAAGTTTTGGTGTCCCCATCCCTTTTTACCCACATCAAAATCACCGTTGGAGTGATAAGAGTAGGCAGGAGGAACCAAAGAGCGGCAAGCAATCGTAATGTTGCCATTTTCACTTTGAATTTTTTCCAAATGAAGACTTAACTGTTTGACGATACTTCTCACACCAGAGGTAAGAACCAATGAATTTCCTACATCTTTGATAATACGATTTAGGGAATCATGTGAGTGCCCACGAAAGAGATAATGTCCTGTGTTGCTAATCTTGATAACATCTTTTTCATTAATCGCCGTAGTCAAACTATCACAAACGCGTTTCCCATGAAATCCATAAATAATAGGGTCTGCATAAAATACCTCTTCAATATACGCCAATTCAGCCTTGGTAAATGCTTCCATTTTAGGGTGATTTTTAGCGATTTTAAGGGCCTCGTCAAAAGGAAGTAGATTGTATTTACCATAACCTACAATTTTTTCGATGTTATTAAGCTTTTTAATGACAGAAACAAAAGAAGCTTTTTGGTCATCTCTTAGCCAAACATCATTGCTGATTACCTCATCAGCATTGGCAAATGAAGTAGCCAAAGTGGCTCCCATGACGCCCAAAAATTCTCTGCGTACCATATTCGTCCTACTTGATTATTTTTATTATTATAACATTTGATTTTGATTTTGAAGCAAAATTCGTGCCTCTTGTGCACTAATAGGTTTACTAAAAAGAAATCCTTGCATGAGCTCACAACCACTTTGATAAATAAACTCTCTTTGAGCCTTCGTTTCAACGCCCTCAGCTAAGACTTTTAACCCAAGCCCTCGACCTAATTCGATGATTGTCTTTGCGATAGCTCTATCTTGTGGACTCTCTTCAAGGTTGCGCACAAAACTTTGATCGATTTTGAGTTTGGTTACAGGGAGTTGTTTTAGATATGCCAAAGATGAGTATCCTGTACCAAAATCATCGATAGAAATGTCGATGCCCATATCTCTAAAGCGTTGTAAAAGCGTAATAGATTTAGTGGTATCTTTCATGATAAATCGCTCCACTATCTCCATCTCAATCCACTCAGGTTTACATCCACTCTCTTTTAAACTATCTATCATATAAACATCAAGTTTAGGAGAGTCTAGCTGTTTCCCTGCAAAATTAATGGCTACTTTACCAGGATTTAAGCCCTCATCATACCACATTTTCATCTGCTGCATAGCCTCTTTAATGACCCACTTGCCAATCTCAATAATCAGTTCACTCTCTTCTGCAATGTAGATAAAACAGGAGGGAAGAATAAGCCCTTTAGAGGGATGATTCCATCGTATCAATGCTTCAAAACCAACAATTTGTTCACTTTGGAGATTGATTTGGGGTTGATAGTGAAGCACGAGCTC
>JAQWCT010000188.1 GCA_028705785.1 Sulfurospirillaceae bacterium
TCTCCGAAAAGTACAACGCCCCCCTTAATGCCATGTTGGCTAAGGAGCATACAAGCTTTTATTGCAGCATTAATACCTGCGTTATCGCCATCGTATGCTAATATAACTTGAGGATTGCCTCGTGAAAGAAGCGGGATATGCTCACTCGTAAGAGCCGTTCCGAGCGTTGCTACGGCATGGGTAAATCCTGCTTGATGGAGCATCACCACATCCAAATAACCCTCTGTGACGATGATGGAGTGGAGTTTAAAAATACTTTCCTTGGCGAGATGATAGCCATAAAGCAGTTGGGATTTGTTAAAGTGCTTGGTTTGGGGTGAATTGACATATTTGGCAGGATGATTAGTAAGTGTTCGACCTCCAAAGCCGACGATTCTTCCACTGGCAGAATAAATAGGAAAAGTGACTCGTTCGATAAACCTTGCATACGCATTGCCACCCTCACCGATGCCTGCAACGCCGTATTCTACCGCTTCACTCATGGGGTAAGCTCGGCTTCCTAGAAACTGCAAAGATTCTTGCGAAGAGGGTGCGTAGCCTATCTCAAATTTTTCCACCGATGCTTCGGAGATACCTCTTTGGTGGATATAACTTTTTGCACTTTGGTTATTGTCTAAATTTTTGATATAAAAAAGATTGAGGCTGTCCATCAACTTACTATCTTCTCTTTTTTGACCATCACTTGAGGTATAAGAGAGGGCAAAGTTGACCATGCTTGCTAGTTTTTCGATGGTTTCTGGGTAGCTTAGTTTTTCATATTCCATGACAAATTTAATGCTATCTCCACCTGCGCCACAGGCAAAGCAGTGGTAGATTTGTTTCGCAGGGCTGATGACTAAACTCGGGCTTGTGTCGTTGTGAAACGGGCAGACGCATTTAAAATTTGCCCCATTTTTTTTCAGCTCCAAGTAGTGACCTACTACATCAACAATGTCAAGCCGTTGTTTTAAATTCTCTATGGACGATTTATCTATCATGGGTAAATTATAGCAACTTTGGTATAATAGAGAGCTAAGACTACTCTAGAGGGTAATAATTTGGATAATTTTTTTATAGCTTACCGTGACCCAATGTTTGGTATCATCATTCTTTTTGCGATTGTGTTTATGCTCTCTTTTGCCAATTATTGGTGGGGCGTTTTTAAGCATAAAGAGGAAAAACAGAGCATTGAAAAGTTTGTTAAAAAGTTTGAAATCGTCACGGACGAGAGTGAGTACAAAAAACTTTTAGAAGATTTTTCAATTCCCTTAGAATCTTTAGCGCTTTTAGCCCATGCGTACAGCAAAAGCGGGGATTTTGAAAAGGCTATCAACATCTATTTGGTGGCACTTAAAAGAGTTAAAGGCAGAGAAGAAAAGCAGTATTTGCTCTCAACGCTGGGCAAAACTTACTTTAAAGCAGGTTTTTTGCGCCGAAGTGCGGAGATTTTTTTAGAATCACTGCGTTTACATCCCCGAAATGAAGAATCACTCAAGTATCTCACAGTTGCCTATGAGCAACTCCAAGAGTATACCAAAGCCGCGGAAGTACTTGATTCACTCGAAGAAATGGGTGCTAAAGTGGGTGTGCAAAAAAACTTTCTGAGTGCATTAGCCATCATCAAAGACAATGCGTTAAGCGATAGCCAAAAAGTAGAAAAACTCTCAACATTAGCCAAACAAGAGCCTTCTTTAAAACGCAAATTATTTGAATTTATGCAACACAATAGCATCAAAATAGAGCCTTCCTTTTTTGAAACTTTACCCTTTGAAGACATGGTGGATTTGTTATGGTTCATGGATAGCTCGGTGTTTGACATCTCTACATGTAAAGATTCTTTTGTAAGACAAATTGCTATGGCAAAGGGCTTTATCCCCTATCAAGAGGTTCCAAATCCTAGCTTTGAACTTGAGGTTTTAGGGAAGCTTCACTCTTTGGGTTATGACAAAATGGGATTGGGTTTTGAGTATGTGTGTGGTGAGTGTAAGCAAGTTTTCCCTGTGCATTTTTACAGGTGTCCAAGTTGTCAAAGTATCAGTAGTGTCAACATTCAAATGTCGATAACCAAAGCGCATCATGAAGAAAATAGCTCTTTTCTGTGATGGTTCATCCTTGGGAAATCCAGGGTTTGGAGGCTACTGTGCGATTTTGCGTTATGGAGAAAATGAACGCATCATCAGTGGTGGGCAAAAAGATGCGACCAATAACCAGATGGAACTTCTCGCTGTTATCAAAGGACTTGAAGCACTTAGGGAACCTTGTGAAGTGACTATCACGAGTGATTCGAGTTATGTGGTCAAAGGTATCAATGAGTGGCTAAGTGGTTGGGTGAAAAAAAACTTTGCTAAGGTCAAAAACCCTGAGCTTTGGGAGTATTATTTGCAAGTGGCTAAGGGGCATAAAATCAAAGCAATTTGGGTGCGAGGGCACAATGGACACGAGGAAAATGAACGATGCGATATTATCGCTAAAAATGAAGCAACACAACTAAAGGAGTCGTAGTGAATCAAAGATTAGAAGCGTTACAGAAGCGTTTGGGTTATCAGTTTAAAAATCAAAACCTGATAACCGAGGCACTCACCCACAAAAGCTCAAAGCAACCGTATAACAATGAACGGTTAGAGTTTTTAGGTGATGCGGTATTGGATTTAATCGTTGGAGAGTATCTTTTTCATGAGTTTACCGCAGTCGCAGAAGGTGAACTTTCAAAGCTAAGAGCTTCCCTTGTTAATGAAAAAAGTTTTGAAAAATTAGCGAGATTGCTTGGACTTGGCGAGTGTATCTACATCTCTTTGGCGGAGGAAAACAACAGTGGGCGAGAAAAATCTTCTATCCTCTCCAATGCATTTGAAGCGATTATGGGGGCGTTATACCTTGAAGCTGGGCTTGAAAAAGCCAGAGAATTAGCCATAGCCTTGATGGAAGAAGCGTATCCTAAGATCAATATGGACGCCATTTTTAGAGACCATAAAACAACTTTGCAAGAACTAACCCAAGCCTATTACGGTGAAACGCCTGAATATCGTTTGGTGCGCTCATTTGGCCCCGACCACAAAAAAGAGTTTGAGATAGCCGTGAGTGTGCGAGGCAATGACCTTTCAAGTGCGTGTGGAAAAAGCAAAAAAGAGGCACAGCAAAAAGCGGCACAGTTGGCATTGGAGATACTGAGGAGTGAAAAAAGATGAACACTTTTGGAAAAGCTTTTAGCTTTACAACTTTTGGAGAATCTCATGGCAAAGCCGTTGGATGTGTCGTTGATGGTGTTCCCGCTGGTCTAAATATTGATAGTGCTTTTATTCAAAATGAACTAGACCGTCGTCGTCCTGGACTCAACAAATTTTCAACAGCGCGCAAAGAGGGTGATAAAGTAGAGATTTTAAGTGGTGTTTTTGAAGGCCTTAGTACAGGCACGCCCATCGCTTTGGTGATTTTTAATGAAGACCAAAAGAGTGGGGATTATGAGAGTATTAAAAACCTTTTCCGCCCTGGACATGCGGATTTTACCTATTTTCATAAATATGGATTGAGGGATTATCGCGGTGGTGGGCGTTCAAGTGCAAGAGAAACAGCCGCGCGCGTGGCGGCTGGTGCAGTTGCAAAACTCCTCCTCCAATCCTTACATGTAAAGGTGCAAAGCGGTGTTTGTGCCATCGGTGAGATAGAAGCAAAAAATTATGATTTTTCGCATGTAGCGCACAGTGAGATTTATGCTTTAGATAGTGCGGTTGAAGAAGCGCAAAAGGCGTTGATTAAAGAGGTTAAAGAGGCGCATGATTCTGTCGGTGGTGTGGCTATGGTGAGGATTGAGGGCGCACCCAAGGGTTTAGGTGAGCCAATTTATTATAAACTAGACGCTCTTTTAGCAGATGCCATGATGGGTATCAATGGGGTAAAAGCTGTGGAGATAGGTGAGGGGTGTCATGCTTCAAAACTTCGAGGTTCACAAAACAATGATGCAATCACGCAAGAGGGATTTGTGACCAACAAAAGTGGCGGTATTTTGGGTGGCATCAGCAATGGTGATGTCATTACATGTAAGGTTTATTTTAAGCCAACCCCTTCGATTTTTTTACCTCAAAACACTATCGACAAAGAGGGACATGCTCTTACATGTAACCTCAAAGGAAGACACGACCCTTGTATCGCTGTGCGAGGAAGTGTCGTCGCAGAATCGATGGCGGCTTTGGTCATTGCGGATTTACTACTTCTTAATATGGGCTCAAAATTGGAAAACCTTCAAAAGGTTTACATGTAAGGAAGCTTGATTGTAAAACAGGCTCCTTCTTCTTTATTTGAAACACTCAAATTGCCATGAAGATGTTTTTCAATGATAATCTTACTCATATAAAGCCCCAAACCTGTTCCATTTTTTTCACTTTTAGTTGAAAAATAAGGCTCAAAAATCTTATGCATATTTTCTTGTTTAATGCCTCCTCCATTGTCGCAAATAGTTGCAATAAGATACTCTGGTGTCTCTTCGAGATGAACACTAATCCAATGAGGCGTTATCACATTTTGCTCCATCGCTTCTTTGGCATTTTTAAGAAGATTGAGAAAAACTTGCATCAATTCTCTGGAATAAATCTCTATTTTGGTATCGCTTTGTAGATCGAGTCTAATCTCAATGTTATTGTTTTCAAAACTCTTTTGCATGAGTTTGAGCGCATCTTCTACAACGCTTCTAATGGTGACAAGTTCTTTACTTTTATTGGGTTTGAAAAAATTTCTAAAATCATCAATGGTCGTAGAAAGATGCTCTGTTTGGCTAAGGATGTCATGGGTTTGTTTTTGAAATTCTTCTTTGTTGATATTTTCAAGTTCAATGTCAAGGAGCATATTATTAGCACACATGGCAATGACACTGATGGGCTGTCTCCATTGATGGGCAATCATGTTGATCATCTCACCCATGGCAGCATTTCGAGATTGTGCCAATAGAAGCTCACTCGTTTCTCTTAACTTAGTTGCGTTGCGTTTTCTTTGTACGAGTCTCCAAACTTCGTTGGCAACAAATTGAAGTGTTTCAAGATCTTGGTCATCATAATCTAGGGCTTTATTGCCAATACCACAAAGCATAACCACTTT
>JAQWCT010000189.1 GCA_028705785.1 Sulfurospirillaceae bacterium
TACATGTAAAGATCAAGGAGATGAAAAAGACAACCAATATGTCAACGATATCATGGTGCAAGTCCGCTATATGACTGATACTATCAATGACTTTCAAAAGTTCATCATGCCCTCTTCGGCTAAAACTGTTTTTGATGTGAGTGAAGCGATAGAAACGATGATGAAAATCATCGGGCATACCATCAAATACAATTACATTGATGTGAGTATCCAAAAAGAAAATGCTAAAAACCTGATGGTCAAGGGATATAAAAATGAATTTATGCAAACCCTACTCAACATCGTCAACAATGCTAAAGAGCAAATCAAGGAAGCTAGAGAGCAAAAACGCATCAAACGAGGTATCATCGCCATTAAAATCTACAATGTCGGGAAAAAAGTCTGCATCGAAATAGAAGATAATGGCGGAGGCATCTCCTTAGAGCAATTCCCAAAGATATTTGAAGCCTACTTCACCACCAAAGAGCAAGGGCATGGCATCGGTCTTTACATGTCAAAACTCATCATCGAAGATAAAATGAATGGCAAGATACGCGTTAGCAATGGCAAAGAAGGCGCTTGCTTTACCATCACCTTAGGAAATGAAAAATGAAAATCTTACTACTAGAAGATAATGAACGACTGTGTCGTATTGTCAAAAGTGCCTTGGAAAAAGAGGGATATACGGTAGATGTTTTTATGGATGGTGAAGAAGCACTTGAAGTACTCAACCATGGTTATCATTGTTTTATCTTAGATATCAATGTGCCCTCCTTGGATGGCATCAGCATCTTGGAAACTTTACGCATTTACCATAAAGATATCCCTGCTATCATCATGAGCTCAAACCATGAGTTAGAAAAAATTCAAGCTTCCTATGAGATAGGCTGTGATGACTATCTTAAAAAGCCTTTTTTTATTTATGAACTGGTACAAAAAGTTAAAAAACTGTGCCACAAACCCACGACGCAAAGCATCCCCTTAAAAGGAGGTTTTTCGTATGACTATGTGCATCACCTACTGTTTAATGCTGAGCATGAAGAGATTAGACTTGCTAAAAAAGAGATTCTTTTTCTCGACCTTTTTATCAAAGACCCCCATCGCGTAGTAAGCTTTAGTGAATTAGAAGAGTATGTGTGGGAAGGCGAAGACACCAGCGTGCTCAATATGCGCGCCCTTGTGAAACGGCTACGCAGAAAACTCCCTGATGGTGCTATCGAAATCATCAAAGAAGTGGGTTATACTTTAGGTTATGAGGGATTACGGTAGTAAAGTTTGGTTTTATCTTTTTGGTAAGAATTGTAGAGTTTTTTAAACTCTGCAAATACTTTGGAAGAGTACGGGTTGTCATTGACCTTGCCGTTATACGCATTGATAGCATCTTTGTTGTTTTTATGTTTTTCAAAACAAGTGGCTAAGACATAAGCGCCCACTTGAATGTTGATTTTAGGGTCAAAAAGGTCATAAAACGATATTTTTGCTTTATCCAGTAAAGGTTTATGAATAGAATTGATTTGCATGATGCCCATATCAAACCTTGGATAATTGTTCGTATAGAGAAAATGTACCACTTTACTGGCTTCATATTTGCTTTTATTTTTGATGGACAGGACTTGCGTATACTGCCTACTTTCAATGCCATTTTTTGCCAAAAAACTATTAAGATTTCGTAACTGTTCAGGTGTCATTTTAGTGTGACTAAGGGCTACCACATAGCGGTCAAGAGCACTTTCAACTTTGGCGATTGAGTACAAAAGGGTAGGTTCTATCCCATAAGTTCTGCCTACTTTCACCCAAATATTCTCCGTTGCACCCCATAAAAAAAGAGGAAAAAATAGTATATAGAAAAGTTTCACCATATTTTCTCCCTTTTGTTTTAATAATGATGATTATACCAAATTCAATCGTTCAAAGCTATTTTTTACTTAAGCTTCGTTAAAATATGCCTCTTTGTGGGGGGTATATGACTCTGGTGTGCATCACGGGCTTCAAACCCGATTGGAGGGGCAGTTGACTGTCTCTTGGTAGGTTCGATTCCTACACCCTCTCGCCATCTAACTTCAAACTGTGATATAATTGAGTTGTCTATTTTTTAAACGGTACCAAAGGATGTGCGTGTTAAAAATTTTCATGCGCTCTACCTCTCTTCAATTCATTTTTTTTATATCCTTACTTGTCTCTTTTATGTCAGTTTATCTCTTTGAACAATTCAAATATGAAGAAAAACGCACTCAATTGCATACTATTTCTTCGACTTATGCCTATCATATTCAAAACAATGTACTCCAAGCACTTTCATCTACTTTTCCCCTTGCCGCATTGGTTCGCACACAAAATGGAGATACAAAAGGCTTTTCAAGTTTGGCAACACAACTGCTTCCTTTCTATCCTGCTATCGCTTCTTTGCAACTTGCTCCTAATGGTATTGTGAGTCATGTCATTCCTCTCAAGGGTAATGAAAAAGCAATGGGGCATAATCTTCTCGGTGATCCTAATCGCAACAAAGAGGCTTTTTTGGCACGAGATACGGGTAAATTGACTTTAGCAGGACCTTTTGACCTTATTCAAGGAGGTAGTGGTGCTGCGGGAAGGTTGCCTATCTATCTTGATGGGAACAATGACCAGCCAATCTTTTGGGGATTTGCTATAGTCTTAATTCGCTTTCCTCAAATTTTAGAGTCTGTCAAGCTCAGCACACTTAGTGAACAAGACATTGCTTATGAATTATCACGCATTCACCCTGATACCAATAAAATTCAACGCATTGCCAACTCTCAAAGCTCACTACTTGAAAACCCCATCATCCATGAAATCGAAGTTCCAAATGCCATTTGGGAATTTAAAGTGACGCCTATTAAAGCATGGAGAAACAATTTATTTATTGCCATTGAAAGCTTTTTAGCGCTTCTTTTTACTTTCCTATTGACTGCTTTAGCTATTTTTATCCAGCATTTAAAAAATGCCAAAACAAGCCTTACCAAACTCGTTGATGAGCGAACGCTTTTACTCAATGAAAATCTTACCCGATTAGAATTAGCACTAGGAACTGCGCGACAAGGTTGGTTCGATATTGATCTCCAAACAGGCGTTATTATTGTCAGTGAAGAATATATTAAATTGCTAGGTTATGCACCTTTAGAATTTCACACCACGCTTGAAACATGGGAAAATGAAAACCTACACCCTGACGATAAAGCATCCGTCCTTCACACGCTTGCTCTCATCCAACAAAGTGACAAATCGTATGAAGTCGAGTATAGACGAAAAACAAAAGATGGTGATTGGTTGTGGACTCGTCTATCTGGAAAAACTTCCCAATGGGATAAAACAGGTAAACCTATACGATGTATTGGTATTTTGATGGATATCACGCAACAAAAAGAGCAACAAAAACAACTTGAGATTATGGCACATTATGACCTTTTGACCAAACTCCCCAACCGAGCACTTTTTACTGACCATTTTAACAAAGCACTTGCAAGAAGTAAAAGAAAAGGTACCCTGCTTGCGGTTTGTTTTTTGGATTTAGACCATTTCAAAATCATCAATGATACTTACGGGCATGACATAGGAGACCTACTACTCATTGAGGTCACAAAACGCATTCAAGAGAGTATCCGAGAAGAAGATACACTCTCTCGTCAAGGCGGAGATGAATTTATCCTTTTACTCAGTGATATCGAGCATCTTAGCCAATGCGAACAAACACTCAAACGCATTCTTAAGGCACTCTATCTTCCTTATGAATTTCATCAACCTACACTTTATATTAGCGCCTCAATCGGTGTTACCCTCTATCCAGATGATGATGCCAACCTAGACACACTCATTAGACATGCAGACCAAGCGATGTATAAAGCTAAACTCAATGGTCGCAATAACTATCATTTGTTTTCTTCATCCTAAAAAGAATATAATTGATCGATATAAATCATAGGGATATTTCATGAACAGAAGACAATCTATCATCACACTAGGCACGCTTTTTGCCTCGCTCCCCCTTGCTTTGTACGCCAATGATAACGGTGCTTTGGTCATCGAATCGGACAAGGAAGAAACTAAATTTAAAATTGGCAAAGATGCCTTTTTGCTCCGTCCCAATAGCAAAATAGAGCTCTCTCACGATGGTACTTTTACCAAAGCGCTGACACTTTTAGGTGGTGGGGTGATGGGTGTTTTTGGTGGTGGCGATAAAGTCCTTAAAACCAAAACTTTTACCGCAGGCATTAGAGGAACAGGCGTTTATCTGCAAGAGTACGCTAAAGATGCCGTCTATAGCTGTTTGTGCTATGGAAAAGGTGACTATAAGTACAACGATTCTGGTGAGGTTTTATTTTCGCTTGATTCCATCTACCACGATAAACCTGTGCAAATCGTCCAAGCTCAAAATGGAAAACTTGAATACGAAATCTCAAAACTAGACAACCACAACGATGATGAACTTCGAGCCTTAGAAAAAATGTGCGAAAGAGAAGTCCCTTTTGAGGCATTTTTGAAAGCGCAAAAAGTCAAAAGTACCTATAAACGCTAGCGCATTAAGGCGCTTTGGTTTGAGAAAGTGCTTGACCTTGTACACCTGCATAAAACACCACAATCTCAGCAGTCTCTTCACCCTCATTAACACCATAGTGCCATTTATCAACAACCTCAATAAGCGCTTCACCTGCTTTGAGATATAAGACTTTTTTGTCTTCGGTGATAACCGTCAAGACTCCTTTAAGCAAAACCCCTGCATTAATCAAAGGATGTTGGTGTAAAGGCAATGTTGTTTTAGGCGCAATGGCAATTTTCAAAATAGTGATTTCAGGTTTTCCAACTGGATAATTGGGCAAAACATTTCCATCCCAACTTAATGTAGATTTGGCTAACACATCCACTTTGACACCACTAGACTCCGCCGCAAATGCAAACTGCGATACCATCGCAATTATCAACAAACCCAGATAAGCTCTTTTCATCATCTATCCTTTTTATAAAGTGTAAAACTTCTCCACAAATGCAACGATTTTGTCCAAAACTCTTGGTAAAATGGTTTTGCGCTCTAGGAGTTTTGGTTTGACTTTGAGCGTTTTTGCCACATC